>QNCV01000172.1 GCA_003645845.1 Fidelibacterota bacterium
CCGGGACTGACAATCTGACCCCTGGCATCGATGATTCTGTCAGCGCTGGCATCACCAAACTTTCCAATAGCAGTAATTCGATTTTGTTTTATTCCCAGGTCGGCGGCAAAAGCCTTGGCTGAACTGCCGTCAATAACCAAACCATTTTTAATGAGAAGATCAAAGCGATTGCGCAGTGAACAGCCGGCCAGAGCGCCGAGCCCGATAACCGTACTTGTTTTAATGAAATCCCTGCGATTAATCTTTTTTGTCATGATTATTTTTCCTAATTGTCTAATTGAATTTAGAAAATTTAGGGGGGAATGGAAAGGTGGGAATTTTCAGATTCCTGTATGCAATACGGGAACCGGCGGAAAAAGAGGGATCGACTAAACTCGTTTTTGAAGCGGGTCTGTCCGAGTATTTCCGCCCGAATGGAAATGAGCGGGATAAGTCGGAAGATCAATCGTTTAAACCTGACAGATTTGATAGATTCTTCCAACCCGGGGTAAAAACACCGACGAAACCTTCGCAAGGTTTAGAACGTTTGAACAACCGCCGGACAAACACCTACCGACCCGGATATCAAACCCTGGAGTGGGATGGCCGGAAAAGATCCGGATCAGCGGGTTCTATTTTTTATTTCAAGATTGGATTTGTAAACGGAGTAAATATCACTCAATTCCCAGCCACGCCGGCAACCGGTATAGATCCTGACGGTTCTTAACATGGTAGGTATGAAGACCGAGTTTCTCTGCCGGCCTGATATCGGATATCGGTGAATCGCCAACCATCAGCACCTTATCGGCTGTGGTTCCATGTTTTTCCAGAATATATTGAAAACCATTATGCTCCGGTTTGATGTATTTTAATTTTTCATGTTTTGGTAAGAGGAGCCGCCCGGCGTCGCTGTAAGTGAAACATCTGTCTTTCGAAAAAAAACGTGACAGACCGAGATGTTTTAAAATTCTCCTGCTGACCTTTTCGTTGTTTGTGGTATAGAGAAAAATCTGGTATTGTCGATTTATCATATCGATAATTTCAGTCGTTTTGGGATCGTACCTGATGTATTTTTTTACATCGATAAGGGTGTCAATTTTATCCTCAAATTCGTCGAATCCGACATTATAAAAATATAACAGAGTCAGCGTACTGGTGGGATTTCCATTCAGAATTTGAGCCAGTTCGGCTTTTTTAGATAAAAACTCAGTTTCAGCAGATTCGATATCCGTTCCGCTTTTTTCGGCAATCATTTGAATCGCCGCACGGGGATAGACCCGATCCATTTCCGGGTTAACCGGATAAAGAGTTCCGTCAAGATCAAAGATGATCAATTCCAGTGATTTTTTCATTTTTTTAACCGGTTTCCTTTTGTCTTCACCACATTAGGTAAGTTATCAGGATTAAATAATGATGCAATAAGCGACAGAGATTTTCCCGATTTATTTATAGCGATTCCTTATTGAAAAAGTGGAAAATATCCTGTATTTTTCCGTGCCATGAATTATCAGCAATATTTTAAGCATTGTATAACGACAAAAGCATCTTTTCTGTGTACGGGTGTGGATCCCGATTCCAATAAAATTCCATCCGGATTTTCCCGTAATGTCCGGGGTATTTATGATTTTGTGCATGAAATTATCGAGGTTACTGCAGAATTTACCGCCGCCTATAAATTCAATCTGGCGTTTTTTGAACGATGGGGCTGGCGGGGATTGCAGGTTATGGAAAAACTGCTTTCAGAAGTTCCTGCCGATATTCTGCTGGTTGCCGATGCCAAGCGTGGTGATATCGGAAACAGTTCGAAGTTCTATGCCCGGGCGCTGCTGGAAGAGCTGCCTTTTCATGCTGCCACTGTCAGCCCTTATCTGGGTTCGGACAGCATTCGTCCGTTTATTGAGAATGATAAAAAAGGCGCCTTTGTGCTCTGTGTAACATCGAACGCATCGGGTCGCGAATTACAGGAACATGGCGGTGAAAAACCGCTGTATCTTAAAGCCGCTGAAATCGTTGAACATTTGAACTCAAAGGGGAATCTCGGACTGGTTATGGGTGCGACAAAACCGGAGCAGCTTACGGGAGTCCGGAACATGTTTCCGGAATTGCCCTTTCTGATTCCCGGTATCGGAACCCAGGGCGGCGGCGTGGAAACGGCCGTCAGAGTCTGTCGTGAATGCGGATTGGGGTTAATCAATGTATCCCGCGGCATTCTGTATCCGACGGAAGGAAGATTTCCGGATAATGTTTATGAGGTTGCGAAGAATTATAATCGTTTGTTTACCAATGAGGATTGTTTATGAATTATAAGTCGAATATTAAGATTTTGGAAGATTGCGGAGCGATTTTACACGGGCATTTTCTGCTGACTTCCGGGCGGCATAGTGATACCTATGTCGAGAAATTCAAACTGTTGCAGTATCCGCTTTTAACGGACAAGCTCTGTAAAGCCATTGCCGATAATTTTGAGGAGTCCAAACCTCATGTAGTTGTCGGCGCAGCCACCGGTGGAATCATCATCAGTCACGGTGTCGGGCGCTTTCTGAGCACCCGAAGTATTTTTGCAGAACGCGTTGAAAAGGGCCTGGCGTTTCGCCGCGGATTTTCCATTAAAAAAGGCGAGCGGGTATTAATTGTGGATGATGTTGTTACCACCGGCGGATCAATCTTTGAATTGATTGATCTGGTTGTTGTCCACGGCGGCGTTATTATGGGGATTGGTACCCTGATTGACCGCAGCGGTGGGAAAATCGATTTCGGTTTTCCCCATTTTTCTCTGGTTTCCCTTGATATTCCCTCTTATGAACCCGAGAAATGTCCCCAGTGTCTGCAAAATATTCCGCTTACTTCCCGGGGGCGGACTGGCAAATAATGATTTTTTGTAATCTTGGCAGCGGAAGCAAAGGAAACAGCACTTATGTTCAGGATGATGGACCGGCTTTTTTGATTGATCAGGGATTCAGCCTGAAAGATTTGCTGGCCAGAATGGATCGAGTGGGCCTAGATCCCCGTCAGGTGTCAGCCATTTTATTGACCCATGAACATTCCGATCATCTGCACGGTGTCGGAATTTTCGCCCGGCGGTTTGATGTGCCCCTGTATACCACCTCGATTACCCGGAGAAAAATCCCGGAAAAAATCGTTAAAAACGTACGCATTGTCGAATTTACAGCGGGGGATGAGCTGAATATTGCTGGCATGAAGGTGAAGACCTTTCATATTCCCCATGATGCCGTCGATCCGGTAGGGCTTGTCATTTCAGGAAAGCAGCATCGGATTGGTATTGTTACCGATATTGGGAATGAAGTGCAGTATCTGCGGGAGTATTTAAACAATCTGGATATCCTGTTTCTGGAATCGAATCACGATCCGGTGATGCTGGATAACGGTCCCTATCCGCTTTGGCTGAGACAGCGAATTAAAAGTCGGGACGGACATTTATCGAACAAACAGGCCTCGGCACTGTTCCGGCAACTGAATCTGAATGGTCGGTTAAAACATCTGATTCTGGCGCACTTGAGTGAACAGAATAATACGCCGGATCTGGTTCTGAAGCAGTTTGCATTATCTGTTGAAAAAAGGGAGTCCCCGCCGCAACTGTATGTGGCAACTCAGCATGAGCCGGGGGTTGTAATTGAATTATAGGAGTATAGTGAACTTACGAATAATTTCGATTCTGTTACTTAGTGTTTTTTATGTTTATGCAGGTTCGCTGTCCAGGAAGGATATTGACGAACTGAACCAGCGAATTCAGCAGCTTCCCGATGAACCGGTTACACCTGCCGATGTCGCGGTAATTGAGACCGATTTTGGTGATATTATCATAAGTTTTTTTCCCTACGTGGCGCCGCTGCATGCCATGAATTTTAAAAAACTGGCAGCGGCTGGCTATTATGACAGTACGACCTTTCACAGGGTGATTCCAGGATTTGTCATTCAGGGCGGTGATATACTCAGCCGCGATGACAATGTTTATAACGACGGTACCGGCGGCCCCGGCTATACGATTCAGGCAGAATTCGGAAGGCGCCATGTCCGCGGCGCGGTGGCTGCGGCGCGATCAGCGGATGAGGTCAATCCTCAGAAACGCTCTAACGGCAGTCAGTTTTATATCTGTCTGGAAGACCAGCCCTATCTCGACCGGATGGGTTATACCGTTTTCGGTCAGGTGATTCGGGGCATGGATGTAGTCGATAAAATTGCTAAAGTCAAGCGGAATAATCGTGACCGGCCGATTCGGGATGTCATTATGAAAAGAGTATACATGATAACATTAGATGAAATTGGAGATTGATGAGAAAAAAATCAGTGCTCGGTTTAGCTTTGGGCGGAGGCGGCGCCAGAGGACTGGCCCATGTCGGTGTTCTCAAGGTTCTTGAAGAAGAAAAGATACCGATTAATGTCATCACCGGAACATCCATGGGAGCAATTGTCGGCGCCATGTACGCTCAAAATCCGGATGTAAGAGCAGTGATAAAAAGACTGGAAAGCTTCTTTTCCAGTCAAAGTTACGAATCGCTTGGTTTAAAATATATCGTCCCGAAAAATAATCAGGGCCCTTCTTTCTTAAGTCACCTGGTAAAAGACGTCACCCAGCGGGTCATAATCAACATCGCACATTCAAGAGCCGGGATTATTAAAACTGAACGATTGGAAGAAGCCATATCAATGCTGATCGATGATGGGAAAATTGAAGACACCCGGATTCCCTTTGGCTGTACGGCTACGGATTTAAACAGCGGTGGAACGGTTCTTTTTCAACGGGGGGATATCCGGGAAGCGGTTATCATCAGTTCCAGTATTCCGGGTTTCATCCATCCGCATCTGCGTGACGGCCAATATCTGACTGATGGCGGTGTAACCGCCCCAATACCGGTTGATGAGGCCCGGCAGATGGGCGCCGATATTGTTATCGGCGTTAATGTGGATGCCAACGATATCAAAGCCCTTGATAATCCCCATATCCTGGATATCATTGCGAGAGCCGATCAGCTTCGGGGAAAAATCCTGGCCCGGTATCAACTATCCAAAGCCGACGTGCAGCTACACCCCTTTATTGGTGACGCGCACTGGAGTGAATTGCTGCGCTACCGTGAATTCATTGAATTGGGCGAGAAAGAAGCACAAAATAAAATTTCCGAAATTCGTAACGTTTTACGAAAAAACATCTCTACATTCAGAAGATTGTTCTGTTATAAAGGGATAAAAGTATGAATTACCGATTTTTCAGACTTCTGCTGTTTATTACGCTGTTATTTTCATTTTTAGCAGGTTATGCTCAATCCGATATTCTGCAGATAGAGAGCTGTCTGGCGACCAACGGGGTATATGCCGGAAGCGATTTTCAGGCGGCGGTTGTCGTTCATTTGGATGAATCCTGGCATATCAATTCCGCTCATCCGGAAGATGAATTTGTCATTGCCACCGAACTGAGAATCCCGGAATCCGCAGAATATAACATTACGGATATTTTTTATCCGCTCCATGAGATGAAAACATTCGCCTTTTACGATCAACCACTGGCGGTTTATGAAGATAAAATTGTTATTGTTGTATCGGGAAAGCTGGCGGAGAATGCCTCTGAGACTGTTCATCTGAGTGGTAGTCTTTATTATCAAGGGTGTAACGACCAGGTTTGTCTGCCGCCCAATGAAACCACATTTTCATTGGATATTCCGGTGCTTTCTTCGGAGGAACCGGTTATTTTTCAAAACGAACAGTATTTTCAGGGAATCGAACCGCCGAGAGCGCCGTCATCCGACACCTTTGATGTGGCCTCGTCTTTTGCCAGGAAGGGGGTTTTCCTTACTTTTATCCTGATTTTTCTGGGTGGTCTGGGTTTGAATTTGACTCCCTGTGTCTATCCCCTGATTCCGATTACAATGAGTTATTTCGGGGGACAAACTGCCGGGAAATCGGGCAAGCGTCTGGTGTTGGCACTTCTGTATGTTCTTGGGATTGCCATTGTGAATTCCACCTTGGGAACCCTGGCGGCACTGACCGGCGGACTGCTGGGATCGTTCATGGCAAATCCTGTCGTCTTAATCGCCATAGCCGCTA
>QNCV01000173.1 GCA_003645845.1 Fidelibacterota bacterium
GGCTCTTTTACAAGTGCAAATACGAAGCGATTGACCTCGATTGCAGAAAAAATCAATCCAAGCAGTTATCAGGTTCAAAAAGTCGATGAAATCCAATCTGATTGGTTCCGAAATGCAAAATCCGTCGGGATTTCCGCCGGTGCGTCAACACCGGATGAAATTGTCACAGAAGTTAAGGAAAAGATTAGCGCTTTACCGATATAAATCTGTAAATTAAAGGTTGAAATAAAGGAGTAATATTTGATGAATAAGGGTTCATTTGAAGTGAAAGTTGGTTTGGCCGAGATGCTCAAGGGTGGTGTCATCATGGATGTGACCACTCCGGAGCAGGCCAAAATAGCAGAGGATGCCGGGGCGGTTGCGGTGATGGCCCTGGAGCGGATACCGGCTGATATCCGGGCGCATGGCGGGATAGCCAGAATGTCCAGCCCGAAAGTGATAAAGGCTATTCAGGACACCGTTTCGATTCCGGTTATGGCAAAGTGCAGGATCGGTCATTTTGCGGAAGCCCAGATTTTGGAATCACTTGAGGTCGATTTTATTGATGAGAGCGAAGTATTAACTCCTGCCGATGAAGAAAATCATATCTGGAAACACGATTTTAAAGTACCCTTTGTCTGTGGTTGCCGGGATCTTGGTGAAGCCTTACGGCGAATCGGTGAAGGCGCCGCAATGATTCGGACAAAAGGAGAAGCCGGAAGCGGTAATGTTGTCGAAGCTGTCCGGCACATGCGTCGGGTCCAGCAAGAGATTCGTGGACTAACGGTGCTCAGAGACGATGAACTCATGGCCGCCGCGAAAAAACTGGGCGCACCTTTTGAGATTGTCAAAGAGGTTGCCAGGTCGGGGAAACTGCCGGTACCGAATTTTGCTGCCGGCGGCATTGCAACGCCTGCCGATGCGGCGTTGATGATGCAATTAGGGGCTGAATCCGTATTTGTCGGTTCGGGAATTTTCAAATCCGAAGATCCCTCTGCCCGGGCTCAAGCGATTGTAATGGCGACCACCTATTACAACGACGCAAAAAAGCTGGCCGAGATTTCGATGGATCTGAAGGAAGCCATGGAAGGGCTGGATATTGCCAGCATCCCCGAGGAAGAACGCTTAGCAAAACGGGGTTGGTAGTTCGGATATTCATTCATTAATGTATGATAAAATGACCATTGGTGTGCTTGGTTTGCAGGGTGCGTTTTCCAAACATTTGGCAATGCTCCGCAATCTGAATGTTAATACCATTCTCATCAGATATCCGGATGAGCTCGAAAAGTGTGACGGTCTGATTTTTCCGGGCGGAGAATCCACAACAATGTGTAAACTTATCGATGAGATGAATATTCGCAGCCGAATCGAAAAGTTTGACAGACCGATTTTCGGAACATGTGCCGGAGCGATTTTATTGTCGACTGATGCCGGTGACAGCCGCGTTCAGACATTTGGTAAAGTTCCTATAAAAACCCGCCGCAATGCCTGGGGTCGGCAGCTGGAATCTTTTATATCAGATGTTCGGCTTAGCTTTGATCCGGAACCCTTTAAAGCGGTATTCATCCGGGCGCCGAAACTGTCCGATCCTGAAAAAGACGTTAAAATATTAGGAACGCTAAACGACGAAATTGTTTTGGTTCAATACCAGAATATTATTCTGACAACATTTCATCCGGAATTGACCGACGACACACGCATTCATGAGTATTTTGTTAAATTAGTTGAAGAAAATAAGTGATATGCAGAAAGAAACAAAAAAAATAGAATACAAATTATTACCGACAGTTGATTCACCGGATGATTTGAAAAAACTTGATGATACCGAACTCCACAATCTGGCTTCGGAATTACGTCAGTATATTATTGAAACGGTTCAGAAAACCGGAGGACACCTGGCCCCCAGCCTGGGAGTTGTGGAATTGACAATTGCGCTTCATTATGTTTTAAACACACCCGAAGATAAACTGGTCTGGGATGTCGGACATCAGGCGTATGGTCATAAAATCCTGACCGGCCGTCGCGAAGCCATTAAGCATATTAGGCAATACGGCGGGATCAGCGGCTTTTGCAAAATTTATGAAAGTGAATATGATACTTTTGGTGCCGGCCATGCCAGCACATCAATCTCAGCTGCTTTGGGGATGGCTGTAGCCCGGGATTTGAGAAAAAGCAATGAACGGGTTGTGGCTGTTATTGGTGACGGAGCCCTGACCGGAGGAATGGCTTTCGAAGGCCTGAACAATGTCTGCAATATCAAAGGGCAATTTCTGGTTATTTTGAACGATAATGAGATGTCAATTTCCCGAAATGTCGGTTCATTGCGTCAATATTTGACCCGTATTATTACTAATCCTCGATATTTGAATTTTAAAAACCAGGTCTGGAATTCTCTGGCATTGTTACCGAAAGGAAGTAGCGCTATTCGGAAATTCGGTCGAAAAGTGATGGAATCGCTGAAAAATTTTATTGCTCCCGGAATATTGTTTGAAGAGTTTGGTTTCAGGTATTTCGGACCTGTTGACGGACACGATTTGAATCAATTGATAGCGACATTACGGAATATAAAAGACTTAAAGTATCCGGTATTGCTTCATGTCGTTACTCAAAAAGGGCGGGGGTTGGCATCGGCGGAAAACGATCCGACTAAATATCACGGGATTGGTCCTCAAAAAGTGGAAGCTTCCGATAAAAAACAGAATATTAAACCGTTCTTGGCGGCTTTTGGCCGGATAGCTTGTGAAATGGCGGAAGTGAAAAAGGATCTTTTGTTTATTTCTGCGGCCATGTGTGACGGAACCGGGCTCGTGGAATTCCGAAGTAAATTTCCGGAAAGGTTTTTCGATGTTGGCATTGCCGAAGAACATGCGGTAACCTATGCCGGCGGTTTGTGTGTCAGCGGCTATCGACCGGTAGTGGCAATTTATTCGACTTTTCTGCAACGGGCGTTCGATCAGATGATTCATGACGTTGCTTTGCAGAAATTACCGGTCATTTTTGTGATGGACCGAGCCGGTCTGGTCGGTGAGGACGGACCAACTCATCACGGAACCTTTGATCTGGGTTATGCGTCGATGATTCCGAATATGATTGTCGCCGCTCCCCGAACAGGAAATGAGCTAAGGGATTTGTTATATACCGCGTATCTACAGGATAAAAATCCCTTTGTGATTCGCTATCCAAAAGATACCTGCGTCGAATTCGATGAGAACAGAAAACCGAAAAAATTAACGGTCGGGGAGTGGGATATGGTTCATCAGGGCAGTGACATCGCCATAATATCCGTCGGTGTTATGACAAACGCTGCCGAAAAGGCCTTGCCTATGCTTGAAAAAGACCGTATTTATCCCACATTGGTACATGCCCGATTTGTCAAACCAATCGATGAAAAAGTGTTCGGACAGATTGCAAAAACACATAAAACAGTTGTAACTGTCGAGGAAAATTCCCTGAGAGGCGGCTTCGGTAATTATCTCAGTTCTTATGCTTCCGGGCATCATTACGATGTAAAAATATTTTCACATGGTATCCCCGATGAGTTCATTGAGCACGGAACCCGGGAAATATTATTACAGAAAGTTGGCCTTGATGCAGAAGGAATCGCCCGGACGGTGCGGAATATAATGCACCGTTGATTTCCGGAAACCCTGTTCAATTCCTTGTGCAAATTGAATAATTGCAAAGACAGAATAAGTGAAATCTGCGCTATATAATCTATATCCTTGCTGTATAATATGTGCTCTTTTGATTATTATTGGTTTTTTAAAAAAAGTGATGTTCTGAGATATACGTCACAGCCGTGTAACAATAATTATATTAAACTCTCTAAGGTTAAAGTATCTTGAATAAAAATTAAACTAAAATAGAAGGTAAGGTAATGAAAAATATTTTTTCGTTTTTGTTAATTGTCGCATTACTGGTGACAGGTTCATGTACGATGAAGTTGCCGCAGGAATCTGATATGCCGTCATGGACAATCAACCTGGAGATTCCTTTGACGGAAACCACGGTTACGGCTGCTGATTTACTGGAAGATTCGACCTTTGTTGGTGTACCTTGGGGAACGAGTGGTGATTCGATCTTTGCATATCAGGATGAGACCGAGATAGAAAAGGTAGAAGTGGGTGATCAGTTAAATATAGACGATATTCACCAATCATTTTCTCAGTCGATTGATGATGTTCGTGTCAAACCAACCGTCAAGCAGTTTCGCTCGGAATTGGATGCTGTCGGTGTAGACCCGGTCAGTCAATCGGTTCGTTCGGAGCTGGGAACTATTTCCCTTGATGATACGGATCCGGTAACAACCGATCCGGTAGTGATGTCGGACATTATAGACTTCTCAGGTGTACCGGAAGGTAGTCAAAAGACAATTCCTCAGGCGACGCCAATTCCTGTAATTTACCGGGATGTCAGTTTTGATGATTTTAATAATGCCGATTTTAAAAATGGCAATCTGGATATCACTATTGATAACCGGATGTTTGTGGAACTGGGCGCACCACTGACGATTCGTCTGTTGAAATCCGATAGCACGGTTATTGTAGGAAGCGATGGCGACAGCGCCAAAGTTGTATTTGATACCGGTATCCCACGGGATAACAGCGATACAAAAACAATATCATTAGCAAATAAAGTTTTACCGGAAGCCATTATTGTAAAAATCAGTGGCGTAATATCCGGATCGGGAGCAACAGATGTGACCAATAATGCAACTACCCGGAATTCCAGTTTTACTGTTGGTGTTCAGGCGAAGAACCTGGAAGTGATTTCCGCCGAAGCAATTGTACCGTCACAATCAATTGATACCGCCGATGTTATTGTATTGGCCGAGTCCGATGATAAGGTTCAAAGTGCAAGAATTCTAAGCGGAACTCTGGCAATAGATATCACAAATGAATTGTCGGTAAACTCCCAGATGGAATTAACAATAACTTCAATTGACATCTCTGATGCCGCTGGTATTCAGGCATTTACACAGATTATTAATCTACCTGCAAATCAGTCTGTAAATGAGGTTTATGATCTTGACGATGCCTATCTGGTCATGGATGTCACCGATCAACGGGTGGATTACAGCTATCGGATTACCACAGAAGATACCAACCCGAATCGTGTTCAGATTTCACACAGAGACGGTGTCGCGGTTGATATTTCCATGTATGGCGAGAATCCCGGATCGCAGATAATGTTTTCGGAATTTGAAGGAATAGTCAGTCAGGAACCCATTGTCGAAAATGGCGAAATTGATGTATCAACGGACTCAAAAATTACCTCGGCGCTGATAAGTTCCGGTACCATGGTTATCAATATCCGAAATACAGCCAATATCAGCGATCAGAATGTTCCTCAATTAACTCTTGATATTCCTGAATTTGTAGATCAGAGTTCAAATGCGATTCATGTGGTTCGCAATCTCTTTCCAGAGCCTAATACCACGACAATAGTGATTGATATGGCGGGATATACCCTTTACCCGAATACAGTTGATGTTCAACCTGACAGTTTTACTCAACATATTAGCTATTCTTCAACGGTTACAGTGCCTTCGGGTGTTATCACGTCGTATGATCTTCAAGGTGCTTATGGTGTGGATATTGACGTATCGGAACTGACATTTTCCGAAGTGACCGGATACTTCAGTCAGGACGCAATTGTTGACCGGAATGTGATTACTCTGGATGAAGCTACGAAGATCAGGGAAGCCTATTTTAATGACGGCGAATTGCAACTTTCCATAACCAATAATATCGGTGCCGTGGCCGATGTCAAATTCAGAGTAAATGAACTGATAAATACGAACACAAATCAGGCTTTGATGGATACATTCCATGTAACCGATAGCAATGTTCCGATTATTGCAACAATTCCGTTAAGTAACTATAAACTTGCCCTGCCGATAACCGATATCAGTCTCGACCAGGAAATTCATTATCAATCAACGGTCAGTATGCCTTCGGATCGGGAAATGA
>QNCV01000174.1 GCA_003645845.1 Fidelibacterota bacterium
AGTTGGCCAAAGTCCCCTATACCCGACGGGCACAGGCCATTACCTGGAAAGTATGGGAAGACAACACCTGTTACGATCCCGCCTGTCTGCAAAGCATCTGGTGCCGCCTATTAAAAGGCGATGAGGATAACTGGTATCTGAACACCAACGTCCGTTTTCGCTCGAATGACGCCTACAAAGCGGCCTTTATGAATATGTTCGCGCTAATCCGGTTACAGCAAATAATTGCCGATCGGATTTCCGATATATCCGGGAAATCGGTTAATCTCGGACGCTATGTCCATCAGGCCGACAGTTACCATATTTACGGTTCCTATTTCAGTGAATTCAAAAACCGTTTTCTGAATGCTATTGAAACCCGGGATTTTGAGCAGCGTACCTATAATTACAGCGATATGAAAGACATCATGGAAGAGGCGATCCCTGGCATACGGGACAAAGCCGCAAAGATGTGCCGCGATTAGAGAAGAAATAAGGATAATGAAGTGGTTGCAATATTTTATTTATCACCAACGTATGGAAAGGTAATAAAGAACAAATTCATTCATAGATAGTGCGCTAACCAACTGATAGACTGCGTCTTAGCGCTGTCAACAAAAGTAAGTCTCAAAGTTAATCGATGGATATTTCTGATTCTGGAAAAACAATGACCGAAAATTGACCTGTGAAAATTTATTCCGAATTTATTGAAGCCCGGTTCATCCGCCGTATCAACCGGTTTGTGATGGAGATGGATTTGGATGGACAAACCCTTCAGGCCTATGTTCCCAACACCGGCCGGATGAGCGAATTTCAGGTTGTCGGACATCCGTTTTTCCTGATTCGAAGCAATGGCGGCAAATTTAACTTCAGGGTTATAGCAACAATTTATCAGGGCAATTATGTCTTTCTGAATACCGTTAAAGTCAATGATATTTTCCACCGATTATTAATGGACGGCGCATTGAATCGCCTTTTCCCCCACATTCAATCGATCAGGCGTGAATACGGCATTCTCAATTCCCGTTTTGATTTTTGCATCGAACAGACAAATAACTCCTGTTCAATGGTCGAGGTAAAATCCTGCACGCTTGTTCATAACCAAATCGCTATGTTTCCGGACGCGCCGACATTGAGAGGACAAAAGCATATCCGCGGGTTGCAGACATTGACAGAAAAGGGCTATGACTGCCATGTGGTTTTTCTGGTAATGAACGGTTCAGCCTGCCGTTTTTTCCCCAATTTTCATACCGATTATGAATATGGGCAGGAGTTTTTATTGGCGTCGAATGTCAAATTTCATGCTCTAACTCTAAATCTGCCTGATCCTGTCACAATTGATCTCTATAATGTCAGGGAAATTCCGATCGATCGGGATATCCTGTCCACGAACTGCATCAACAAAGGCAATTATCTCTTAGTACTCGAAAATAACAGGAATTTTTCCAGGGAAATCGGAAGGCTGGGTATTATTGATTTTCCAAAGGGTTTTTACGTCTATGTGGGTTCGGCAATGCATTCACTTGATAGCCGCATTAAACGTCATTATTCAAAGCGTAAGCAAACCCATTGGCACATTGATTACCTCATTCCTCAATATATGATAATTAAAAAATCATTCCCGATTCGACGGGCTGTATCTATTGAATCAACACTCGCCGGCCGGCTCAAGTTAATTACCCACCGGCACGTTCCCGGTTTTGGTTCTTCGGATACCGGCGATCCCTCCCATCTTTTTTATTTCCAAGAGAATCCAATCCATCAACGGGAATTCTTAAACCTTTTATTTGATGCCTATACATTTACCATATAACAAATCAGGAGAAAATCATGGAATGTAACCAACAGCGCAATATGAGTTTCTGTAATTGCAGCTATTCCCCCTGCTCAAGAAAAGGAACATGCTGTGATTGCCTGCAATATCACCTGCGAATGCGTGAGCTACCGGCATGCTGTTTTCCCGATGAAATTGAGAAAACATACAACCGCTCTTTTGAAAAATTTGCCGAATTGGTTCAAAGCGGAAAAGTATAAAAAGGCAAAATCTGATTTTTCCCTATTGATTGTAAATTAAATATTCCCTATAATCAATTTAGACATACATAATGCTCACATGAGCACAACAATGAAAATATTATCCAGATTGTTTTTCCAAAATAATTTATTTACCGGAAAGATTTTGTTTGTTTATCTGTGTCTGTTTCCAATACTCCTTCTCGGCGCTGATCTGATATTTCACAGCGAGCACCTGGAATTTGAGATATTCCCCGAACGCTGTGAAGTAACCGGATATTACACTTTCCGAAATGATAATCCCGATCCGCTGCAAAAGACGCTGATCTACCCGTTTCCGGTTCAGGAAACGTTACCCTTCCCAGCATCATTAAGTGTCACCGATAGCAGCGGCATTCCAATCGCTTATGAACGCGGCGCAAATGAAATCATCTTTCCGGTCATCGTACCAGGAGAAAGTTGTTCAACTTGCAAAGTGTGCTACACCCAACCCACTCCGGAGCATTTTATTGAATATATTCTTAATACCACAATGCGATGGCATTTTCCCCTGACCTCGGCGGAATTCATCATTATTGCACCCAGTGATATTCAGATTGAATCGATTTCCATGTCGGATTACAAAGTATCCCGTGAAAATGATAAGACAAAATACCGGATTTTCCGGGAAAATTTTAGTACAGACAAAAATCTAATCATAAAGTGGAGCTTAAAATGAGACACCTGATATTTTTACTCATCATTTTCGGTCTCGTTTCGACGCCCATCCTGTCAAACCCGATCGATCCAAAATATTTTAGTGAGATCCAGTTCAGCGAAAACGGCTGGATTATCGAATTATATCCAATGCAGTGGGCAGGCGAATTGGACAGTGTCTATCTAATCAGTACAACGGATACGGCATACTTAAAACCTGGAATTTTTAACTCATTCAATTATTGTCTGATAACGCAGGATAGTATGTTAAGTGTTTTCAATATAAATCCGGCAAACGATACCTTAAGCATTTATTTAAATATAGGCGATTGGGACTTCCCGGATGATCAGATAACTATCGGTGATTTACAAGTCGATTCATCCCAATCTTTATCCAGAAAACTCGAATACGGAATTCCGGGAGTTGATTTCTGGTATATTGACAATACTCCCACACTCGGATTTGAAAATGACAGTGAAAATGCAATGGGAACAATCCACTTTCAAATTCTTGACGAATCCGGAGAGCCGATTCCATCCGCCGGACTGTACCGGGGAATCGATTATTTCATGGGAGACAGTGTCTTTATCTATACAGATTCTCTCGGATCATTGATTTATGAAGCCTACGCCAGGGTAAATTCCTTTGTATTTATGAAAAGCGGCTATTACAATACCGACACGACATTCTTTGTGGCACCGGATAGCAATTATTCCGTCACCCTGACAATGAAAATGAAGGAAAGCAGTATCGGGGACGTTAAAACCAACGCCATGTCTCAATACTATCTCTCTCCCGCATTTCCAAACCCCTTTAACAACTCAACCTCTTTTAGATATCACCTGCCTTCTGACGCTTTTGTTACACTTTCGGTTTACTCGTTAACCGGCGAAATGGTCGCCGAATTATTTAAAGGTTATCGCTATGCCGGCAATTACCATTGCAGATGGCGGGGAACCAATGTTTCATCGGGAATTTACGTCATCCGACTGACGGCAAACCGGCAATCCCTGCAGCAGAAGTGTTTGCTGATAAAATAAAGACAGAAAACGGGTATGCGCAGCGTTTTCCCAACACTGCTAATGACGTTCTGTTTGTCATCGAAAAGGAAGTCATCTTATAAATCGACGGGCAAAATTCAAATGAACTGACGGCTTTTTACAATTCTTTTACATAAATATATACTGAGTGTATTTTAAATAAGTGTAATATTGCTTAATATTGGCGCATAATTAAAATAAAGGGTAAAAACTTGTTCTTAAAATCAAATTCTAAAACGGCAATCATCTGGCAGGATGCTGCCTACAGTTACGATGACATCCTTAAAAACGTCAATTATTATTCCACTCTGTTTAGTAAAGCCGAAAAGATTGCCGTTTTTTCTGAAAACCGTCCGGAATGGATATATGCTTTTTATGCCGGCTGGAAAAACGGCGCAATTGTTGTTCCGGTGGATTTTCTGGCCAGCGCTGAAGAGGTTGCTTTTATCCTGAACGATTGTCAGCCGGAAGAGATATTCTGTTCAGCAAAGACTCGTGATACATTAAATGAAGCCTTAAAATCAGTCGGGCATAAATATAATATTCATTGCTTTGAGGATCAAACGTATCAGGTAAACGATTTCAGCGCAGAGGAATTCGAAATTGACGACATAATGAAAACAGCCGCTATTATCTACACATCCGGCACCACCGGAAGCCCGAAAGGCGTAATGCTGTCCTTCGATAATATCCTTGCCAATGTTGAAGCTGTTACCGACGGCATTCCAATCTACACGGATTTCAGAACCGTATTGGCGCTCCTGCCCTATCACCATGTTTTTCCGCTGATGGGCGCAATGATTGCACCATTAAATGCCGGTGGAAAAATCGCTTTTTCGCCATCAATAAAACCCGAAGACATTCTCGAAACACTCCAAAAAAATGCCGTTAATCTCATCATAGGGGTTCCCCGACTATATGCGGCTTTCCATAAGAGCATCATGGACAAGATCAACGCTCATTTTATCACTAAGGCGCTTTTTAAGACCGCTAAGCTCATCAACTCCCGTGCTTTTTCCAAATTTATCTTTAAAACGGTCCATCGAAAATTCGGCGGTCATGTAGAATATATGATTTCCGGCGGCGCAAAACTCGATGAAGATGTGGCCCGGGATTTCAAGGCGCTCGGTTTTGAAATGCTGGAAGGATTTGGAATGACCGAAGCGGCTCCAATGATAACTTTTACACGTCCCGGAAAATGGGTCATAGGTTCCGCGGGACAGGCACTGCCCGGTCTTGATGTAAAGATAAAAGATGGTGAAATCATTGCCCGGGGCCGCAATATCATGCAGGGTTATTATAACCGACCGGAGGAAACGGCGGAAGTGTTGAAAGACGGCTGGCTGCATACCGGCGACTTAGGTTCAATTGATAAAGACGGTTATCTCTATGTTACCGGTAGAAAGAAAGAGATTATAGTTCTCTCCAGCGGTAAAAATGTCAATCCTGAAGAAGCCGAAAAAAAACTCAGATCATTTTCTGATTTTATTTCCGATGTGGGTGTTTTTATGCATGATGATGAAATAAAGGCCGCTTTCTTCCCTAATTTAAAAGAGGTGTACGAAAAGAAAATTCCCAATCTTGCTAAACATATTCAGGAAGAAATTATTAATAAATACAATAAGCAGGTATCTTACTATAAACGAATCTCTAATTTTCTGATACTACATAAGGAATTGCCCAAAACCCGCCTTGGAAAACTCCAAAGGTTTAAACTGAGCAAACTGGCAAACAAATTCAGATTCAATAAACAAGATTGATGATATAACGTCGAAGTAAACGGGTGAATCGTGAGTGTTGAGATTTGAGAGCCAAGAGCCAAGAACTTCGAACTTTGAACTTTGAACTTTGAACTTTAATCTCGCCCTTTCTCCGTATTCCGCTATCTCAAAGTCTCCTTCACTATTTCCAGGAGTTTATTTAGCGAATAGGGTTTTTGAAGAAACTGAAACCCTTCTTCATGAACGATGGAATGCCTGGCCCGCTCTTCCGTATATCCGCTGCACATGACAACGGGTATATCCGCCTTAATTTCCAGCAGTTCCTTTACCAGTTGAAAACCGTTCTTGTCAGGTAAAACCACATCGGAAAGAATTAAGTCAAAAAGTCCTTTTTCAGTTCTAAAGACATCAACCGCCGCCGCCGCGTTTTCGGCTTCGTAAGTGACATAACCGTTCTGACGCAACGCG
>QNCV01000175.1 GCA_003645845.1 Fidelibacterota bacterium
AAAAGCCGTAGTCGATATTATCAATTCCGCCTTAATTGAAAATAAAAGGATTCTGAGTAAAAATACCGATTTAAACATCGGGCAATGCCCGGACATTGAAAGTGACAATGGCGGAGGCATTAACCCCGAAAATCTTCCTGAAGGTGCCGAGTCGGTGTCAATTGAAGGGAAAACCTATTACATCAGCAGAAATGATGCGGGTGAAATTACCAACGTTGCTTTTGTCACCAGCGGTGAGGGGTTTCAGAGTAAAATCAAGGTCATGGCCTGTATGAGCCCGGACTTTAAGAAAATGCTTAACCTGAAGATTCTCGAACAGAATGAAACACAAGGATGGGGATCACGCTTATTGAATGACACACAAAATACCGACCCTCAATGGTTCCTAAAGCAATTCAATAATCTGAATACGGATGGTATTATTAAAACCGTTGCAACAACACCGAACAAGCTGAATGGTGAGGTTGCGGTGATATCGGGGGCGACGGTATCATCGGAGGCGGTTATTAATATGTTGAATGAATCGATACAGGAGTATCGGGATACTTATCAAAACCGGAAGGTGAACTGATATGGCAAATAAAAGTTATACCAAAGAATTTCTAAAAGGATTGTGGGAAGAGAATCCGATTCTGAGAATGCTTCTCGGACTCTGTCCGACTTTAGCCGTTACCAACTCGGCGATTAACGGATTTTCAATGGGACTGGCGGTTATTTTTACGCTGGTAATGTCCAGTACGATTATCTCGCTTGCCCGTAATATTATTCCAAAGGAGGTCCGTATTCCGACGTTTATTATCGTTATCGCCACCTTTGTGACGATTACGGATAAAACATTGGCAGCCTATTTCCCGGAGATCAGTAAGGCGCTGGGGCCCTTTGTGCCTCTGATTGTTGTCAACTGTATCATTCTGGGACGTCAGGAGGCCTTTGCTTCCAAAAATCCGGTTGGGCGCTCCATTATTGATGCGCTGGGGATGAGTATCGGATTTACCATTATCCTGACGATCCTCGGCTCGATCCGGGAGTTGCTTGGAGTGGGAACGATTTTCGCCGTTCGGATTATGCCGGAAAGCTACGAACCCTGGATGGTTATGGTGTTGCAACCCGGAGCATTTCTAACCCTTGGCCTGATGATCGGACTGAGTAACTGGATAAACGCAAGGAGGGCAAAGTAATGACAAATCTGTTTATAATTTTTCTGTCAGCCGTCATTGTCAATAATTATGTACTGGTAAATTTTCTCGGTATTTGTCCCTTCATCGGTGTTTCAAAAAAACTGGGTCCGGCTGTCAGCATGGGAATGGCTACGACTTTTGTGATGACTTTGACAGCCGCTGTGGCATGGTTGATCAATCGCTATATCCTGGAAGGATTGAATTTACAATTTCTTCAGACGGTATCATTTATTCTGGTGATTGCATCGCTGGTCCAGTTGGTGGAGATGTTTATTAAAAAAGTCAGTAAACCGCTGTATGACGCTCTGGGAATATTTTTACCCCTGATTACCACGAACTGTGCCATTCTGGGCGTGGCGTTATTTCTTGTACTGAAAGAATATAATTTTATCGAAAGTATCATTTTCGGATTCAGCGCCGGACTCGGATTCACTTTGGCGATTGTAATTATGGCGGGAATTCGCGAGGAACTGGAACTGGCGGATGTGCCGGAGTACTTTAAGGGTGCTCCGATAACAATGATTGTCGCCGGTTGTCTGGCATTGGCGTTCATGGGCTTTTCCGGATTGATTTAAGTGGAGTAAAATGATGATTGATAGTTCTCTGATATATGCTGTGGTGAGTATGGGTGGATTGGGACTTCTTTTTTCGGTTCTGATTACTCTTGCTAATAAGAAATTACACGTGGAAGAGGACCCCCGCATCGCATTGATTGGTGATCTTTTACCGGGAGCGAATTGTGGGAGTTGCGGATATGCCGGTTGTGCGAACTTTGCCGAAAATCTGGTGAATGGCAACAGCCAGTTGGGTGCATGTCCGGTCTGCAGTCAGGAAGCGAGGGAAAAGATAGCCCAAATAATGGGCGTCGAAGTTGAATCCGGTGAGCGAAAGGTCGCAGTTGTCATGTGCCAGGGTGGTGATGGAACGGTAAAGAAAAAAGCCGATTATGATGGTATCCGGACCTGTATCGGAGCGACGCTTGCGGGTGGTGGAGAAAGAGCCTGCAGCTACGGATGTATCGGATATGGAGATTGTGTTAATGCTTGTTCATTTGATGCCATTCACATGAACGATAAGGGCATTCCGGTGGTTGATCGTGCAAAATGTACCGGTTGTGGAAATTGTGTCGAGGCCTGCCCCCGTAATGTTATCGAAATGCATCCCATCAGCCATCATGTCTTTGTTCTTTGTCGGAATAAAGATGATGGCAAGAGCGCCCGGGCAGTGTGTAAGGCGGCCTGTATCGGCTGTAAAATTTGTGAGAAAGCGGTCGATGGGGTGGGCTTCAATGTTATCGATAATCTGGCTGTTGTTGATCATGAGAAATATACCAAAGAGCCGGTTTTGCCCACAGAGAAATGTCCGACAAAATGTATCGTTATTGTAGGAGAAGCCGGCGAGGTATAAATGAGCGGCGAATTCGAAACCGGTATTATTATCGGAATTGAAAATGACATTGCCACGGTTGAGTTGCAGGAAAATGAACAGTGTCATTCCTGCGGAGCGCGGATGATTTGTCACCCCGGAGATTCGGGAAAGCGAGTTCTGAAGCTTCAAAATACATTAAATGCAGAGATTGGTGATAAAATCCTGATCGATCAATCTGAAAAAAATCAGCTTCGTCTGGCTTTTATGCAATATGGTTTTCCTTTACTTGGTTTTTTAGTGACCGTTCTGATTATGGGATTATTTGTAAAAAATTCGATTGTGGGTATTCCTCCCGAGGTCTTTCAATTTATCATTGCGTTGGGAGCTCTGTTGTTAGCCGGCCTGTTTACCCGTAAATGGGCGGTCCGCAAAGCTGCGACAGATTTTTCAGTTTTTTCAATGAAAGAAATTTGTCGATAAATAAACGGAAGTTAACTGGCATGAAAAAATATTTAATGTTTTTAACCCTGCTTGTGGGGTTGGGCGGTTTAATTAATTGTAAGTCGGGACCAGCTCCGAAAATATATAAGCATACCGATTTGGCGATGGGGACGATTATAGAAATAACAATCCTCGATACAAATGAAAGACATGCCAATCAGGCAATTGATGCAGCCATGGCGGAAATCAAGCGAATCGGATCACTTTTCTATGAAGGCAATCCGGAAAGCCCTCTCTATAAATTCAGCCATCGGACCACGGACCGGACGACAATGCCGGCAGAGGTGTTGAATTTGATTGAAAGAGGCCTGGAGATTTCGAAAATAACAGATGGCTGCTTTGATATGACAGTCGGCATTTTGCTGCCCTATTGGGACTTTAAGACGGATAATCCGATGCCTCCCCGAATTAGCGATATCAAGCCGGTGTTGCCGTTTGTTGATTATCATTCACTTAAGGTTGATTACGGCGATAGTGTATTGATTTCGGCATCACCAAAAACAATGCTGGCTACCGGTGCGATTGCCAAGGGATATGCGGTTGACCGGGCGATTGCCGTTCTTTTGAAGATGGGTGTGAAGGGCGCTCTGGTGAATGCCGGTGGAGACCTCAGGGTGATACCCCGTGCCGACGGAAAATCGTGGCGGGTTGGTATTCAGAATCCGCGGGAACCAGGGAAACTGCTTCAGGTTATTGAAGTGGACAGCGGAGCGGTTGTGACATCCGGCGACTATCAAAAATATTTTATCTATAATGGAAAACGGTATCATCATTTGCTAAACCCGAAGACAGGCTTTCCGGCCGATTCGTGCCGGTCGGTTACTATCAAAACTGCCACGGCAGAAAGAGCCGATGCTCTCGCCACCGGTATTTTTGTCATGGGCGCTCAGCGTGGCATAAGACTGATAGAATCGCTCCCAAATACTGAAGGTCTGATTGTAAAAAGCGACGGAAGAGTAGTCAAGTCAAGCGGCTTTTAAAATAAAAAAACCGTCTGATCATTCAATCAGACGGTTTTATCTTATCTGATCTCAATTACACTAATATTCGACGATTTTAAAATTGGCTTTCTTTTTCAGTTTTTCAAGATTGTCGGTGTAGGCTTTATTCTGTTTTTCCCTCTGCAATTTAGCCTTGATGCTGTCTTTTACCTCATCAAAAGGTTTTTCTTCCGGTTTGCGGTCGATGACCTTAATGATGTGATAGCCGTAGGATGTTTCGACAATATCGCTGATTTCGCCGATAGGTGTGTTGAATGAGGCATCTTCGAAAGGTTTTACCATTTTCCCGCGGGTAAAGTTTTCGTAGATTCCGCCGTTTTTATTGGAACCCGGATCCTCGGAATACTGGTTGGCGAGTTCGGCAAAGTCCTCACCGGCTCTCGCACGTTTAAGAAGTTCTTCCATCTGTTTGTACTTTTCGACTTTCAGAGAATCGCTCAAACCTTGAGTTCTGAGAAGGATGTGACGGACGGTGGCGTATTTATCTTGTTTATAATTATCCATAATCTCTTCTTCACTGACTTCTGCGGATTTCTCGAAGATTTTATCATTATACTTTTGTAACATAAGCCCGTCGCGGGTATCATTCCGAACAGTTTGGTAATCGATATTGTTGTTTTTCAACCACGACATAAAGCGGTCTTTGTCGTCTCGCATATAACGGGTTTGAATAACACTGTCGACTTCCTGATCGGTTACCTGTAATCCCATTAATTTAGCTTCCCGAAGTTGTAATTTTACCTCACTCATCTGTCTGGCATTCTGATCTACAATTGATTTTAAACGCTCGGGTTGAAAACTTTTCAATTGCTGAGCGCGATTGCCAAAATTTGTCTGAAGGATATTGAACACATCTCCGGTAGTAATATCAAAGTATTTCGTTTTTACCAAGGGATTATTTTGTTCGGGATTGTAATAGGATATTTTTTCTGAAACGGCTAACGCGAGATTATAAGCCGGGCTGTCCTTTTCGAGCACAACGCTGGGTTCTTTTTTTGCGCAAAAACTCAACGTAAGTGCAATGCCCAGCAATAAAATGGCAAGTTTTTTCATCATTTCTCCACGGGTTATTATTAAAAACGTTGTAAGATAGAAATTAATGATAAGAATTCATAGTATTTTTCAGTCAACGATATACTTAACCTTTGGCGGCCTAAAAAGTTTCACAAAGTTTTTGTGAGTTAGTGATATATGGTGTAATTTACAAGAGCTTTTTGACGCCCCCATAGCTCAGCGGATAGAGCGCCGGCCTCCGGAGCCGGAAGCACAGGTTCGAGTCCTGTTGGGGGTACAAAGTACATTCCCCGTCGATAAATACCTGCTTTCTTTCGTTGCAGAGAGGTTTACCCGGCGAAACGTTTTGAAGACGTGGAGTTCGGTAACGAGAATCGGAAAGTCATGCCGTAAACCTGTCAGGTTTAATCGGTTACATTTCCCCGGGTTGGAAAAATTTAATAAACCTGACAGGTTTAATTCTGGGGAATTGCCATATCTGTAAGTTGTTTCGCCGGATCTTGACAATCTGATTCTTTGGCCGGATGCAATTAAATGTTTTATAGAAAAATGTATCCAAATCACAGAATAAAAATAACCACCTGCCGAACCAGCTTTGCGCCTGATCGCGCAGTGTCACTGCTCCGCAGTTGCTGGTGAATTAATTTTGGTTTCAGCAAGTATTTTCCTGTAAATGTTCAAGTCCTTTTCGGAGAAGCAACAAAATGTGACGGCGATGCGGGACTGATTTTCTTTTAGAAAT
>QNCV01000176.1 GCA_003645845.1 Fidelibacterota bacterium
AATTGCTTGAACAATTTATCCGCAGCCTGGACAATTGCTGTTTTCTTTTTGGGCTCTTTTTTTGATTTCATGGCTTTCTATTTAGTTTACTATATATCACATTTCTAACTATATTCGTAAACATATTACGATATCGTAAACCCAATGTCAAGAATAATATTACGAAGTGTGGCAATGTATACGATTATTGTATAAATACGGTTATAACGTAAACATTATTTTAGGGGAATTTAATTACGCAGGCAGGAGTCCCCGTTGACATCTGCGATGTCGCCGGCAACCAGAACCTATTGATTCGTAAAATTCATTTATTGCCATCAATTATTGATTGATATAACTCATGATATTGAACCGCCGACCGCTGCCATGAAAAATCACAGGCCATACCGTTTCCCATAATCCGTTTCCAGATTTTCTTCTGCCGATACGCATCAACCGCCTTCTTAATGGTTCCTACCAGCGCTTCAGATGAATAGTTTTCAAAGACAAAACCGTTTCCGGTTTCACCGTTCCAGTTGTCAATTGTATCTGCCAGACCGCCTGTCTTGTGTACAATCGGGACGGTTCCGTACTTCAGCGCCGCCATCTGAGTGATTCCGCAGGGTTCATACCGCGACGGCATCAGGAACATATCAGCTCCGGCCATGATTTTATGAGACAGCGGATTATTATACCCAAAATCGATTCTCAGGTGCCCGGGAAAACGTTCCGATAATTCAAGCAGCGCTTTTTCATACTCCGGCTCGCCACTGCCCAGGACGATCATGCTGACATCCATTGCCATAACCCGTTCAATGGATTCGATCAAAATTGCGATACCTTTTTGCTCAACCAGCCGGGAAACCATTCCAATCAATGGTCTGTCGGAATCTAATTGCCCGAATCCCATATCTTTCAGCAGAGCAATTTTATTCCATCGCTTTTCCGACACTGTTCCCGGTGAATACTGTTTGGCAATAAATCGATCGGTCGCGGGATTCCATTCCCGATAGTCGACACCGTTCAAAATACCGTAAATTCTCTTCCCTGTGGAAGCCAGGACACCTTTCAAGCCGGCGCTCAATTCCTGACTTTCGGTAATTTCCCGGGCATGTGTCGGGCTGACGGTATTCACGGCATCGGCAAAAATAATCCCGGCTTTCAGAGGATTGACCTGGCCGTACCATTCCAGTGGCGCTGTCGGGTAAAACAAATCCTCGGGCAGATTGAACATTTCCCACTGGCTTAACTCGGTAATTCCCTGGTAGGCAATATTGTGCAGAGTAAGCAGTGTTTTACTATTCTCCAAATAGCGATAATCTGAACTTGCTTTTTTCAGATAAACCGGAATCAACGCACAGTGATTATCCTGACAGTGAATCAACTGAGGAATCCAGTTCAGAACCCTGAAAGCTTCCAGAACAGCTTTGGAAAAAAGATAAAAACGTTTGGGATTATCGGCACAGGGAACTCCGTTCAGCTCACTGTATACACTCCGGGAACCAAAATAGGCTTCGTTTTCAACGAAATAAACCTGCAGACGGGGATTAACCGTTGACTGCCAGCGGGAAAGACCACACTCCACAAAATCATTTCCTATCCGAACCCGGAACCGATAAGGGCTGGACTCAATGGCAAAGGATTTCCTGTCGATGGAACCGTATCCAGGTGTAAAAACAGCAATGTCAATTCCCAGATTTGCCAACTCAAGCGGCAGGGCACCGGCGACATCACCCAGCCCGCCAACTTTGGAAAAGGGATAAACCTCAGCTGAAATAAATGCCGTTTTCATCATCGGCCGTATTTACGGATTATTTTTCTCTAAGGAGCACCAGTAAGTGAAATCCAGAGTCGGGAAAACATCATCGTCGGCCTGAATGCGCTGCAGATAATTCTCCTGTCTTTCATCCAGCGAACCCCTTGTCAGGTAGGCATCCAGAATATCGGCAATTCTTTTGATGCGCCCATCATGAACCGCAATCCGCTCTTCCGCATAATCCCGGGCGCTCCATGTACTGATCAGAAACTGCCAATCCGAACTTTCCAGTAGCAGCAGCTCCCTGGCCATAATATTCAGAATCCGTCTGACGGTTTCATCATCAGTATCTTTGTGTTTATCCGCCAATTTGGTCATTCGGTCTTCGGCGGAATAGATATGTTTCCAGGTCCATTCCGTCCATTCATTCAACCAAATATAGTGAAAACCGCCCTGACCCCAGGATCCTTCCGGTAATGATACCGACACTTTCGGCGGGTTTTCTTTAAGATGTTCTCCAAGAGTTACCCGGCCAACATCCTGTGATTCATTCAATTTACGTAATACTTTACCCAGCCAGCGCGGTCCTTCAAACCACCAGTGACCGAACAATTCCGTATCGAAGGGAGCGGTCAGAATTCCGACCGTTCCTGTTTCGTTGTAATTATTTACAAGATAATCATTAATCAATCCGGCAAAATGAGAGGCCTGATTTTCCAGGGCGTCTTCCACATCATCGGGATAGTACTCCTGCTTATCCGCCAGATCGGCTTTGGCGCTGGTCACTTTCCAGAAGCGGTGTCCGCCGGGATAATGTTTTTTATGAAAGTCCAGATAACGACCGTCACCGGGATAACCGTATTCACCGCTCCAGACCTGGAGGGCGGATTCTTCATGACGTCCGTAGGCGACGGCCGCCCGGCTGGTACCGGTGGAACTGACAAGATAATTTTCATAAATGGAACGTTCGGCATTCTCTTCATTGGGTTTCCAGCTTTTCTCAAACTGGCTCCAGAGCTGTTTCAAGGATGAAAAACGATCAATGTAAACGCCCTTGCCTTCACCGCCCATGATCAGATGTTTATCAACAATAAAGTACCGGATGTCATATTTATAGAGGAATTCCTCAACCCCTTTCCGATAGAATTTTTTCGGATATTCCGCTACTGGTGATGACCATTCATAGGATGGCCGATAGGCACACTCCGGCAGCCACATGCCTTTTGGGGCGCGGCCGAAGTGACGTTCATAGGTCTCCTTGCCAACACGCACCTGGGCGTCAATGGCTTCATCACTGCCGAGCAACGGAAAATAGCCGTGGGTGGCGGCACAGGTGATTATTTCCAGATGGCCGCTGTCCTGCAGTTTGCGAAAGCCCGCCAGAATATCCTGATTATAAATATCGTTAAAACTGGTTTTTATATCGTTGTAATAGTTCAGCCAATATTGGGCAACATATTCCAGATGCCTGTTTCCCAAATGCACAAACTCCACCCGGTTATCTTCGGCTGCCGCTATTTTCTGATCCAGATAATTGATCAAACCGTAACGGAATTTATCCGCCGCCAGTTGTTCGGCCAGAATCGGCGTAATCCCCAACGTGACTTTTGCACTGATACCCTCTGCCGCCAAGGAATCGAATTCTTTTAAAAGGGGGAGGTAGGTTTCCGCCGCAGCTTCATAAAGCCAGTCCATTCCGTGCGGCCACTCGCCGTGATTGATCACGTAGGGCAAGTGACTGTGTAATACAAATGTAAAATAACCTTTCATTATGTCCTCAAATTTTTTATTAATAACTCAAATCTTACCCACTAATAAATTACACTTTTTCAGAACAAAATCCGCTTGTTTTCGTAATAAATAATAATCCGGTGTATTGCCCGATTGTCTCACCGGGGTATAAACAAAACACTGCCTTTTTATATCGTTGGATAATCTGATTTTATCTCGTATATTTGCGGCTTGTTATTTTAAGAGGACACAATATACAATGCGCAAAGATAAATTCCGAAATATCGCCATCATCGCTCATGTGGATCATGGCAAAACAACTCTCGTGGATGGCATGCTCAAGCAGAGCGGCATTTTCCGGGAAAACCAGGAGGTCCAGACCCGGGTTATGGACAACATGGATCTGGAACGTGAACGCGGGATTACCATCAACGCTAAAAACACGGCAATCTGGTATAAAGGCACAAAGATCAATATTATTGACACACCGGGACACGCGGATTTCGGCGGCGAGGTGGAACGTGGTCTGAACATGGTTGACGGCGCCATTCTGCTGGTAGACGCCAGCGAAGGTCCGTTGCCCCAGACCCGTTTTGTCGTCAAAAAAGCGCTTGAAAAAAAATTGCCGATTATCCTGGTTATAAATAAAATCGACCGGCGGGATGCCCGGATTGAAGAAGTTATCAACCAGGTTTATGATCTCTTTATCGACCTCGATGCCAATGAAGAGCAGATTGAATTTCCGATTCTGTACACACAGGCCAAACTCGGTGAAGCTCATCGCAGCCTTGATGATGGCTCCACCAACCTCGAACCCCTTTTTGAGACCATCCTCGAAACTATTCCCGGACCGCTTGCGGATGACGAAAAAACCACTCAGTTTCTGATCACAAACCTGGATTACGATCCCTATGTAGGCCAGATTGCCATTGGCCGGATAAGCAATGGCCGGCTGGAAATGAACCGCCATTATGCTCTCTGCAGTGAATCGTCTGTTGTCAACAACATTAAATTTTCTGCATTGTATACCTTTGAAGGATTAAAAAAAACCAGCGTTGAAAAGGTCGAAGCCGGGGATATTATCGCATTGGCGGGTGTGCCGAATATTCGTATCGGTGATACCATTTCCTCTGCCGAGAATCCTGTTCCGCTGCCGCGTATTCATATCGATGAACCGACAATTTCCATGTTGTTTTATGTCAACACCAGCCCTTTCGCCGGCAACGAATCCACTTATCTTACATCCCGGCAGTTAAAAGAGAGGCTTGAGCGGGAAACATTGCGTAATGTATCCATGCAGATCAAGCCGGTGAAAGATCGGGCCGATGTATTTGAAGTGTGCGGACGGGGCGAACTCCAGATGGCGGTTCTGATTGAAACCATGCGGCGCGAAGGTTATGCTCTGATGGTCTCCAAACCCCGTGTGATCGTCAAGATGATTGACGGTAAAAAACATGAACCGGTGGAACGGGTTTTTGTCGACGTGCCGGAAGAATTCATCGGCGTCGTCACTGAAGGGCTTTCCCGGCGGAAAGGCAGGATGACGAATATGATCAATCCCGGTCACGGGCGTGTAAACCTTGAAATTCTAATACCCACCCGCGGGCTGATCGGCTTCCGCAGCCAGTTTTTAACCGAGACCAAGGGCACCGGTGTTATGAACACTCTTTTTGAAAGTTATGAACCCTGGTTCGGACCAATCCCTCAGCGTCAGTCCGGCGCTCTTATCGCCGATCGCGACGGCAAGGTCACTGCCTATGCCAGCTTCGGCATGGTCGATCGCGGCGAATTGTTTGTCGGGCCGGGCACAGAGGTATATCGCGGGATGATCATCGGAGAGCGAAACCGTCCTCATGACCTGTATGTCAATATTACCAGAGAAAAGAAACTGACCAATATGCGAGCCGCCTCCGCTGACGCAACCGTTACCCTGCGTCCACCTCGTACGCTGTCACTGGATCAGTCAATTGAATTTATCGCCGAAGATGAATTGGTGGATGTCACGCCGCAAGCTGTCCGACTGCGCAAAATGGAACTTGATCCCCACCTCCGTAAAAAGAATCGGACGGACTGAGAATTACGATTCCGCATTAGTATGATCCCGCCCTTGCCACCAGCTTAAAATACTCACCTGTAAACCGGCGGCGAAAGAATTTTCTTTCACTTGACGGACAGTATTTATTTCCCATAACACATCGAACCAAAATAAAAAAAACCCGCGGATTTCCGCAGGGTTTATTTTTTCAAAATGACTTGGATCTAAAGGGTTTCAACGATCAACTTGACCTCAAATTCCCGGATTTCACCGGGTTTTAAATCCACAAGAA
>QNCV01000177.1 GCA_003645845.1 Fidelibacterota bacterium
GCTTGCCGAACCGGAAAGTTGGTATCTTACTCCATCATTACCTTTTGACTTGCGCTTCAGCCGTAGACTCAGGCGCTGTTTATTCCCACCACGATGATATAACTGAACAACGGCTTCGTTACCAAAATCCGGTGCACTGCCTTCTTCAAAGGAACGATTCTCAGAGAAATAATCGACATAACCAGCGATCCGGTTCAGGCGGTTAATTTTCCACTGGAATCCCATCAAAAGTCCCCGCTCATTTCCCGGATTACCGGAATACTCTTTAAGCGGAGCGGCCAGACGTGTCGTAAAGTAATCACCGAAATAGCGATACTGCAAACCGAAACTGTAGTCATCTGACTGGAAAACAAGTCCCTGGACAACTGCATATTCACGGCGATTCAGCATAGCAATTTCTCCTGACCAATGCCACCGGTTTAAATCCAGACGCTGGTAAACAGAACAACCGCTCCGGAGGGCTCTGTTATTAAAAAAGGTCACGGGGTAAGTATAGCGGGAATGAAAGAAAATGCCGCCGATATGAAAATTTCTGTGCGTATACACAACGCCGCCAAAAACCACTTTTTCTTGGAGTGTGTCTTTGCCGTCTAATTCCGATTCTGTGACGTGGAACCCGGTTTCCCGTAAAGATATGGCCAGGGAATCCCGCACGGTAGCATCCAGCCGGTGAGTCGAAAAACCCGTAAAAAAGGATATTGGTTCTATACTTCTGTAAACGTAAGCTCCATATAAATAACGGTTTTCATCGGTGCCGGTATAGGCGCCGAAATGTGGATTGCCACAAAGCATATTCCCGCTAACCGAAGTGCTTTTAAATGCCAGATTGTTTCGGGCAAAAAGCAAGCCGTGTCCCCAACCGAATTTATAGGAAAAACCACCCAGGACTAAATCACTGCTGAAAGGTTTGAAGGTCATGGCGATATTGGCGTAATCCCACAAATCGCGCTCATCGGGGTCTCTCTCGGTAACAAAGCCGACGGATACCCGGGAGCCGGCATCTATTTTACCGCGTAAAAGCTGCCTGTAAATATCCGGTGGTTCACCATCTTTCAGCGATGTATAATTTTGAATATTTATATGGTGATTCAATCGTTGTGCCGGCAGAGTGAAGAAAAGACGAATGACCTGAATTTCGACCCGGTTGAACCGACCGGCATCCCGGATATCCTGCCAATTATCGGGATTCGGCAGCGTTTTTTTTAATTCAATCAGCCGTTCGATGATATCTTCATCAAGTGGCAACCGGGCAATATCTTCCGGCTTACACCGTTCCCAGCTCAGAGGATTATTGATATATTCTTCCAGATATTGTTGCAACTCGTCTTCAGCGAAATTTTCAGGAAAGAGGGCAAGATTGAATACTTCCGGCGAAACAGCCGGACAGATTATACCAAACAGGCCGTTTAGTAACAATAAAGAGGCAATGATTTTATTCATCGGAAACCGTAACCAAGTCCGTAGAAAAATGTATAGGGTAAAACCTGATGATGCAGAACGGCAATATCCAGCGACAATTTACGCCAGTAAACCGAGACACCGCCTGAAAACCGGTCCGGCTTGAACTGGACACCGCATTTTATATCCATAAAGGAAAAGGGTTTCAAAACCGAAGCTAAGCGGAGTGAAAAGGGAAACTCGGTGTCTTTGAACAGTTCGCCGTATAGCTCAAAACTGCTTTTTGGAAAATATCGCACACCAAAATAAAAACACTGCGGTAAAGGATCGGTCTGTTCACAAATCGACGGATTATTAACATTCTGATACAGAAAGGCAAGTTGTGTCTGTTTATCTAAATTCAAGACCGAACCAACATTCAGTCCGAATGCCGTAGAACTCTGGTATCCGCTGATGGCAACATTATATACATTTAAGGACAGGCCGAGAGAAAGTACATTCCGGATATCCTGACCGAATTTGAACGTTACGGTTTTCTCCTGGTAAACGGAATTTCCCAGATTCTGAAATACCAGTCCGGCACTTTTCCTTTTAATAAAACCGTAATCGATGCCGGCATGATAATAATCCAGGCCCTTGATTCCGTACAATTGGGAATAATCCGTATGGAATCTGAATGAGCGTTCCGGAGTCAGGACAGCCGGATTGAGCAGACCGGGATATAGTGACGACACGGATCCAAGGGCAATGCCGGCGGTATTCAAAGACTGGATTTCAAAGGCCGCCGGGCACAACACCGGCAAGAGGAAAATCATGTAGACCCATTTACGCAGCGTTTTCAAGACATATCGCCACATGTGTCATTAAACCACTACATACCAATCACATCAAATAGATCAGACAAACACACTGGAATTCCAGTCTGCAATCACTTATTTTTATTTTATCCCGATTTGGCAGCGGATGTTTTAATCCGTTGTCAGTTCGTTCTAATGTCTTCTATTTCTTCTTTTTGCCTTTTTTGACCTCTTCCACTCTCCGCTCGTTGCTGGGCACAAAGGTATTCAGTTTTTCCCTGACGATCAGGGGATGATCACGGTTGTGGAGGCAGATGATACCTTCGATCATAAACTCTTTGGTCATAATCTCCTCATCGGAGCGTCGCTTCAATTTTCCACCCAGCGGTATAAAAATCAGATTTGCCAGAATCAGACCGTAGAAAGTGGTCAACAGCGCCAGTCCCATACCGCCCAGCAAATCTTTCATCTTGGCGCCCACATCAAATTCAAAGGCGCCGGCGGCCGCGCCTATATCAGTGCCAAAGCCACCGCCGGTAAAGTTCTTCATCATTACAATCAGCCCCACAATGGTACCAACCATTCCGAAGGCTGGGGCATAGGTGCCCATATAAAAGAATATTTCCTGTCCGATAGTATGGCGTTTGCCCATATTAGACAGTTCAAGATTTAGGTAATTTCGCAGCCGTTCCTGATCTTTTTCATTGATCGCCAATTCGATTCCCGAACGCATGAAACGGTCTTCGATCTTATTCAGTTCGCTTTCCAGAGACATTAAACCCTTTTTCCGGGCAATTGACGAAAGTTCGGTAAACTGATCGATGATTTTCTGGTATTCACCCCTTGTACGGCGGAAAGCATTTTTGATGACTTTGAAAACGCTGAGAATGTTTTTCATGGGATAATTCACAAAAGTAGCAGCAATCGTTCCGCCCAAAACAAGCATCAGGGCAGGAAAATTCCAGAAAAATTCAGCCGAACCTCCTTTCGCTGTAATTGAATACACTACCAGCGCAATACCGGTAGCAAGACCGAAAAGAGTGGCGACATCCATATAAAGTCCTATGTAATCTTATCTAAAACACACGCGCAATCGAGAGAAATTAAAAAGAATAATCAATAAAGCAATACTATTTTTGTGGTCTTTCGATCACGCGAAAAACTTTTTCGCCCTTTTTGGCCATGCGATAGCGCTCCCGCGCCAGTTTTTCAATATATTCCAAATCCGTTTCCAGACGACTCTTTTCAACCTGTAGCGAATCCTGGCGGACTTTTAATTCGGCAATATGACGATGAAGATGCTTTTTCTGACGATTCAGCATATAAATCTGGTAAAGACCGTAATCGCCGATGACAAAAAAGATTATGAAGAGGGTTACAAATGACAAGATTCCCAGAATCCAGTACAAGCGCCTGAGGTTATCACTTTCAGAACTTTTCTTGTACCGGACTCTGGATGTCTTTCGGGCCATTATTTCAGAGCGTTTAAACCCCAGAAGATAGCTTCGTCTTCCAGCTCTTCTTCAATTCTCAGCAGCTGGTTATACTTTGCAATACGATCGGTACGGCAGGCCGAACCGGTTTTAATCTGGCCGGCATTGACCGCCACGGCAAGGTCGGCAATCGTAGTGTCTTCGGTTTCACCGGAGCGATGGGAAATTACGGTTGTAAAGCCGGCGCGATGGGCCATGTTAATACAATTCAGTGTTTCGGTCAGCGTTCCGATCTGGTTCAGCTTAATCAGGATCGAATTCATTGATTTTTCTTCAATGGCACGCCCCAGGCGCTCGACATTGGTGACCGTCAAATCATCGCCGACAATCTGAATTTTATTTCCAAGTTCTTTTGTCATGTACTGCCAGCCGCTCCAGTCATCTTCTGCCAAACCGTCTTCCAGCGATGCAATCGGATATTTTTCAACAAGTGCTTTATAATACTGAACCATTTCTTCAGAAGATAAATTTTTATTTTCTGATTTCAATTCATATTTTTTTGTTTCCGTGTTATAGAATTCCGAAGACGCCGGATCGAGGGCAATAAAGAGTTCTTCGCCTATTTTATAACCGGTTTTTTCGGCTGCTTCAAGAATCACTTCAATGGCCTCTTCATTGGAACTCAGGTTTGGCGCAAAGCCGCCTTCATCGCCGACGGCTGTGTTCAGGCCTTTTTTCTTTAATACCGCCTTCAGATGGTGGAAGGTTTCAACGCCCATCCGCAGGGCTTCACGGAAGGATGTCGCCCCGGCGGGAAAAATCATAAATTCCTGCAGGTCAACATTATTATCCGCATGGCTGCCGCCGTTCAGGATATTCATCATCGGCACCGGCAAAATTCTGGCATTAACGCCTCCAATGTATTTATAAAGCGGCAAGCCGACCGCATCGGCAGCGGCTTTGGCAACGGCCAGGGATACACCGAGAGTGGCATTGGCGCCCAGTTTGCTTTTATTGGGCGTGCCGTCAATCTCAAGTAATACATTGTCAATATAGGCCTGATCAAGAACATCTTCGCCGATAATTTCAGGCGCGATTATTTCATTAACATTCTGAACCGCCTTTAATACGCCCTTGCCGTTATAGCGGCTCTTGTCACCGTCTCGCAATTCAACGGCTTCGTGTTCACCGGTCGAGGCGCCGGAGGGAATCGCAGCGCTGCCGTAAAATCCGCTTTCGGTCAACAGTTCAACTTCAATGGTAGGATTACCGCGGGAATCCAGAATTTCATGGGCATTTACATCAATAATTGTACTCATTTTAAAACTCCTTATATGGTTATCTGGTTTTTGAAAAAATATCAGTCAAATTTACTTATAAGGAAGCACTTAATCAATGTTTGTCCATAATTCTCAAAACTATTGAAATTATCAAATCCATGGCATACATTGATTTGTAAACATATCGTTTGCATGGCTCACCTCTCTTTTTTTGGTGAGCCATCTTCTTTTCTCCCACAAAAATTTACATGCTTCTTGTCATTAGTATTTGAGGAAGGTGAACTGGCCGACTGGCTCTACCAGGGACTTCGGTCTCATTTTGAAAAAATCACAGTCGCCGACCCTATTGAAAACCGCATGATTTACGGCGGCGATCAGAAAAGTGATCCTATTGATCCACTTAAACTAGCAACACTTTTAAGGGGCGGTTTCATTAATCCTGTTCATCATACCTGGGACCACCATCGCTCCCAATTCAAACAACTGGTTTTTGCCTACCATGATATGGCCAGGCAGCTTACCCGAATCAAAAACAAAATCAAAGTCTATTATCGTAAACAGGGGATTATTATCAAAACCAGCTCGGTGTATCATCCACTTCATCGCCAGAAATTCATTACACAATGCCGCCATCCTGAAATCATCCGCAAGTATTACCAATTCCTCGATCTATTCCAACTTGAAAAAAATCGCTTCGAAAAAAAAACTTAGAAAAGAGTCCCGGAAATATCCCGTCATCAAACGTTTCCTCAAAATACCCGGCGTTGGCATCGTCACCGCAACCACCTTCTTTACAATTGTCGATGATCCTAACCGCTTCGATCATAAACAGAAACTCTGGGCCTACGCCCATCTCGGCAAAGCAGTGCAC
>QNCV01000178.1 GCA_003645845.1 Fidelibacterota bacterium
AGTTCATGACATATCGTCAATTCGTTGAAGGTCTTTTTATAAGTATTTGCACCCAGACTGGTACAGGTCTGGTGTTCCATTGCGCCGCCCCAGGAAAACTGGGCGTTTCCGTATTTTTCCCTGATAAAGGGATATTCACCCCAGAGCGACGCATAATAGGACATCATTTCGGTGGTTTTATACAGAATTTCCGTTGCAGATTCATATTCCGGATAATACCAGTGGGTCACCGGCATTGTCGTACCGTCAATGCCGGTATAAGTCTGTTCAATCGTCCTGTAATTCGTCACAGCCAGGGAGATTAGATAACTGGTTATAGGATAGCCTTCTTTCCAATGAAAGGTTTTGGTTCCATTGTGACGACTAAAAACACTCACAAGGACACCATTGGACACGGCCACCAGGCTGTCGGGCACCGTCAGGATAATATCGGCGGAATCGGCCTTATCGGACGGAACATCTTTGCACGGAAACCACCCCCGGGCATAATAGGGTTCACTGAGTGTCGATACAATCGGAGCGCCTTCATGTTCACTGAATGAAAAACCCTGCAGACCGGCAGCTGCCGGATTTCCATGATAATACACCACAAACTCGAAAATCCCGCCCGAATCAACCGGAGACGCAAATTCGACTGTCAATAAATCTTCGGCGTGTTGGTACTCCGTCACAGCGCCTGCAATGCTGTCAACAGTAAGTATGGACATCAGATCAAGCGCTATTTCAGCCAATGATTTCTCCTTTGAGGCAGCCCGGATAGTCGTTTTGCCGATGATCTGCCCACCGGAAATATCGATATCCAGATCAATTCCGTAATAACGGACATCGTATTCAGAGCGAACAACCGGTTCCACAGACTTCTCAATTTTCCGGCGTTCCGCAAGAGCCTGCCGTTTTCCCTCAATCTCCTGCAAGACCCAATTGGGATCATCTTCCTGAGCCGGTATGGAAACAGAACAGAACAATGAAATAAGAATGGGGAGATAAATTTTCATAACAGACTCTTTATCATTTTCAAATCTAAAGCCCTTTTCCGAAATTTACAAAAATTCGTTCTACTATCCTTACAAATAATTTCGTAGATTCCCGCAGTTCAAATATCCGGGAGTATAACAAATGGCGCATATAATTGTTCCCCAGGCAGAAGCGATACTGGATAAAGAGTTCAGGGTTCTCAACAAAGGTTTTGTCCGGCTGGTGGATTATCTCGGCGGTGACGAGCGGATCGTTCAGGCTGCCCGTGTATCCTACGGAAAAGGAACCAAGTCCGTTCGCGAAGACAAAGGTTTAATCAACTACCTGATGAGTCACGAACACACATCACCTTTTGAGCAAGTCATCCTGACCTTTCACTGTAAAATGCCGATCTTTGTGGCGCGTCAGTGGATTCGCCACCGTACCGCCCGACTGAACGAAATTTCCGGACGTTACAGCGTCATGGAAGACGAATTCTACATTCCGGAAAAGGATCAAATCCAGTACCAGAGCAAATCCAACCGCCAGGGACGCGACATCGAAGAGATTCCGAACCATCTGAAAGAAAAAGTTCTCAAAATCCTGACAGAGGGTCAAGACAAAGCCTATGACGATTATCAGCAGATGATCGATGACGGCATCGCCCGGGAACTGGCAAGAATCAATCTACCGCTTTCTCTATATACCCAGTGGTACTGGCAGATCGACCTGAGCAATTTGTTTCACTTTTTAAAGCTGCGAATGGATTATCACGCCCAGTGGGAAATCCGACAATATGCCAAAACGATAGCGGAAATCACCAAAGCCGTGGCGCCGCTGGCCTACGAAGCGTTCGAAACTCACGTTCTCAATTCCGTGACCTTTTCCGGGAAAGAACTGGCAGCGCTGAAGCAGCAACTGGCAGACAAAGAACACAATCTTACCGGAATTCATAAGACGGAATACGAAGCCAAGATAAAAAAGATTCAGTAATACATCTTACCTGAAAAAAAACGTCTTCAATCTGAGTGTTATTGACATTAATACCAGAAAATGTAGATTTAAATGTGACTTATTTAATAGATTTTAATACCCGAAAAAATTATCTTATTCATCTAAGATAAGAGGTACAACATGAAACAAGTTCAAAAAATGTCTTTTTCTCTTATTCTGTCGCTTTTTTTCTTCACTTACCTCGGTGCAACCAACTACTACGTCACAAAAGAAGGAAATGATCAGAATAATGGCCAATCACCGACTCAGGCATGGAAGACGATTGATAAAGCCATGGATCACTCCTATTCCGGTGGCGATACCCTGTTTATCGGCTCCGGTAATTACTGGGAATATATGCCTGTCGGCAGTTCCGGATCAAACGGTTTACCCTTTGTTATTTATGGTGATATAACCGGAGAAAAAACCGGTCAGCCGGCGGGGGCTGTCGGCATCGGAGCCAGCAATAAAAATTATGCCGTTCAAATTAAAAATAAACACGACATTCATCTGTATGGTATTACTTTCCAGGGTCCTAAGAAATCCTGTGTTTATATTTACAACTCCGATAATATTCAGGTTTCCCATTGCACCATGCAATGGCAATCCCAGTATGGTATCTACACCTATAAAGCCGGTGGATACCTGAGATTTACGGATAATACAATCACTGACGGAACTTACTCAATATACTTATATAAAAATGATAACAATGCACTGGCAGATATTCTGTCAAATACTATCACAAACTCAAAAATCGGTATCTATACCCATACTTCCGATATCGATTCAATCGCATATAACACAATTTCTGGTATTAATAACTACGGCATATATGTAAGATATGCCACACCCTGTAATACTATTTCTGACAATGAAGTTTTTAATATCTGGAACTATTACGGGATCTATACTTACCGAACTAACTGCTCAAGTATTGATAATAATCTACTCTATAACACGGAGAAAAACGGCATTTATGCTTATGCTTCAAGCAGCAGCTATTCCATCGGTTCCATATCGAATAATGAAATACATGATATCTGGAGCAATCACGGAATATATGCGCGTCACTATAACATCGAACACATATCCAATAATACGATTTATAACTTCCAGGATCGCGGTATTTACATTCACGGCAACAACAGCTTCACTGTCTCCGCAATCGACAGTAATTATGTTCATAACGGTTGGGGAAACGGTATCTATATCTATAAATCGAAAGACGTAAATTCGATCACTTACAATCATATTCATAATGTTGATATCGGGATTTGCTGGAATCCTTCAAGCTATTATAAAGTTGAAGACTTCTCGAACAATGTTTTACATTCAAACATGACCGGCGGCATTAATACAAAATATATCAACAATACCAAAATCACTCACAATCTGATTTACGGGAATCAGTACGATTACAGTTACGGTATTCGCATTGACGACAACAACAACCGTACAATCAGCATTGTGAACAACACTATCTATCAGCCCGGTAAATACGGAATATATGGAAAAGATGTGACTGGCAATTGGCACAACAATATTATCGTCGGTGCAAATACCTGGGGCATTTACGGCAATGGAAATTTCAATGTCGATCTGGGTTATAACTGCCTTTATGATAACAACAATAACTGGGCTAATAACGCCAGTGCCGGAGAGGGTTCCTTTTCTCAGGACCCCCTGTTTGTTGATCCCGACGGCGCAGATAATAGCTTAGGTGGAGATAACTGGGAAGACGACGACCTCCACATTAAAAGCACCGGTTACTCCTGGCACTTCGGTACCTGGCAATCCGATAATGCAGACTCCCCATGCTTGGACACAGGGAATCCGAACGACGACTACAGCAATGAACCGGATGATAACGGTAACCGAATCAATATCGGCCGCTATGGTAACACCTGTGAAGCATCGCGCAAAGGTTCCAGCTGCCCGATCACCGAAACCTTTGCGGCATTTCCTGATTCCAGCTGGATGCTTGTCGGTGTACCGGTAGTCCCGGAAGACGGAGACCCTTTTGCCGTTTACGGAGATGATTTTGGCGGCGAAATGCCCAACGGAAGTAACTGGGCCTGTTACCGCTGGACAACGGAAGATTCGGTAGCCGAGTATTATGAATACGGTGACGGTACTGAATGGCAGCCGCCTGATTGCTACCCCGGAATTGGCCACTTTATATGGCAGAACACCGGAAATCCGGTTGCTGTCGATGTAGTCGGATGCCCATTGGATGAAGATGCCGTTCTCGACGTAGCCAAAGCACCGACCGTTGACTGGGAACCCCATCCCCCCGGGTACAATATGTTTGCCAATCCATACAATTTTACAATTGACTGGTCCAACTCTTCCATCATCAAATACGCGCCGGGTCGTAGCAGCTCAGCCGAATTAACTCTGGACGAAGCCGCAGCAGAAGGTATTATCAGCCGTTATGCCTATATTTGGAATTATATGGACGGACAGTACGAAATCGTAACACCCAATTCCATACAAACCGATGATACAATATCCGTCTGGCAGGGATTCTGGTTCGTACAGATGGATTCTGTTAATGATATTGAACTGGTCATTCCCCGAACCAGAGCAATGGGAAAAATACCAAAAGTATCCAGGGAACTTGCAGCCGCATTATCGAAATACTGTTACCGAACCGCCTCGGTCGCCACAAGCTGGAACTGGTTTCTGAAACTGGGTGTCATTTCCGAAGATAAACAGATTCAGGATATTTCCAATGGTATCGGAACAGCGGAATCCGCTTCCGACGCCACCGACTCCTGGGACGCCCTGGACTTCAAAGGAATCAATTTCGATGGGAATTACGTGCAGATGCAGTTTATCAACTCCGATGGAAAAAGCCACGCCTACGACATCCATGCTCCCTTTTCCGGAACCAGTGACTGGCAAATACGTGTCACCGCCATGGCAGATAATGCGGATAAACCATTTTATCTCGTCTGGCCGCAAATGCGGCTGGTTCCGGAAACTGTTAAGTTTAAGCTCTATAATGCCGATAAAACCGAGGTACTGGTTTCCGATCTGCGCAGCGCGGCCACACCCTGGTACGAATTTACCTACGATGAAAATGATAACTACTTCACCATTGAAGCTACAAAGACAAATGATACGAAAGCGCCGGAATTTTCATTCATAGTCACTCAAAATCACTGCGCCCTCAATGATGCCACCATTTATGCAATTCCATTGGAACCAGTTACCACTATTTCGGCGACTTTAAACGGCGCCGATACAGAACTCAAAGAATTACACTCACCTCCTTATGTCTATTACCAGAAGGCGCTGCTTACGGACTCAGGCACACTTCAACTATCTGTTACTGCCGCCGATGTCTCCGGCAATAGCGGAACGGGAACCGTAAATGTGAATTTCGGTTTGGCCAAACCGTCGAAATCAATTACTATCACCGATAAAAACAGTGGCGTTTCTCTGAAAATTCCTCAGGCGGCCGTTTCAAAAAGCACACCTGTTGTGCTTATGTATTCTGAAATGGATATGGACTACGACCCAGGCCTGGTGCCGGTCAATCAACCGATCCATATTGGCCCCAAAAATACCTCCTTTTACAGAGCTGCAACTCTTAAAATTCCGGTTGACGATGCCGAAGTATCATTATACCGTTACAATGGGAAAACATGGAAATATGTTGCTCCATACAGCCAATCCATAAAAATAAGTAAATCCGGGATATATCAGTTCTTCGGAAAATCGGTCATCGACGACCA
>QNCV01000179.1 GCA_003645845.1 Fidelibacterota bacterium
AAATCTTGAAGATTTACCTACGTCAAAGTATTTAGTGACCTGATTGAGATTCTCTTCTGCAGACTGTAATGCCTCTTCCGATACGGAAAGAGTAGATTTCATAAATAAAACTCTGTAATACGAGGAAGTTACGTCGCTGAGAATTTGTTGCTCTGTGGTTCTTAATTGAGATTTGGCAATGTTATAACCCAATTTGGAAATTTGATAACCGTTCCAGATCGTTCCACCGGTAAATACAGGCTGTTGTAATTGCAAACCGCTGATTACAGTATTTTCCAACCCGAATGACATTTTTAAATAATCAGGTAAATCATTCGCACCGGGCATATTCATTTGGACGAAAATATCCTTTAAAAAATTGGGCATTATATTTTCCTGCATATCCCAGGAATGTTGCAGGCTGGAAAAAGCGTTGATACTTGGTAACAAATTTCCCCGTGCTTCAGCGACTTGCTCTGCAGATTTTGTGACTCCTTCCCGGGCTAATTTTATACTTGGATTATTTTCTAAGGCAATTTTTTTCGCCGTATTCAAATCCAGATTAATTGTTTCAGAATAGGAATAGGTCACTGATAAAAAAAGTGTAACAAATAGTATAAATTTTCTTTTCATAGAACAATCTCCGTTATTTATTCTTATTTAAACCGACACCTCTTAATAATTGTTCAAATATTTTTTCCACAATATCCTCATCAATGGTTTTTTCATTATTCATGATATGATTTCGGGTTATAATATTAGAGATACCAATAAGACTATATAAAAATAATTTCTTATCAATATCCGGTCTGAATATGCCTTCGTCAATTCCCTGCTGAATTATCTTGATAATTATTTTTTCCTGCTTTTGGAATAAAGATTTATGATCGAGCTTGACAATATTTTTTGATTCGCTCATGAATATCCTTGAGACAAACCGTTTTATCATGCTACCTTTTTTAATCGGAATGAATCGATACAGCAAAATATCCTTTAATTTTTCTTTTGCATTTTTTTCGCTGTTTGAGATATTTCTCAGGTTTGTCATGAATTTTTCCATGATAAAGTTAAATATTCCCTCAAAAAGATGTTCTTTATCGGGGAAGTAATAATATATGGCCGGTTTACTGACGCCTGATTTTTCGGCGATCATCCGCATTGAAGTACCATCGTATCCATATTCTCCAAAACACTCGATAGCAACTTCGATGATTTTTTCTTTTGTGTTTTCGTCGGTGCTCATACAGTCTCCTTACTTACCGGTCGGTAATATAACTTACCGACCGGTAAGTAGCAAGAATTTTTTTTAATTTTATTGATTTTTTTTATCGGAGATGATTCGGTTTGTATCTTTTTTGGATTATTTCTCGACTAAAGTCGGAACTTGGGGTAAGTGTCGCTCTATTTCACCGGCAGAAGCCTGTGGTTAACGGTTCTTATCCACTGATCTATCAAGAAATTCTAAGGGAATTTGCGGAGAGGAAGGGATTCGAACCCCCGTTAGCCGAAGCTAAACCGCATTTCGAGTGCGGCGCGATCAACCAGACTCTGCCACCTCTCCGTACAAAAAGCGCAATAATTTAATCGTTATATATCAATTTTCAAGTCTTGATTTTTCAATACGAATTTTATTAAAGAATGCGTCCAGAATAGATTGGCATTTTTCCGCCTCTACCCCGCCCCGGACAATCGTACGATGATTCATCAGGTTCAAATCACAAAGATTGTCAACCGATCCGCACATTCCTGCTTTCTCATCGTATGCCCCGAAAACGAGACGCGGGATTCGGGCATTTAATACTGCGCCGGCGCACATGGCACACGGTTCAAGAGTTACATAAAGCGTACAATCATCGAGACGCCAGGAATTCAGCGTGGATGCCGCTGAAGTAATCGCAATTATTTCTGCGTGTGCAGTCGGATCGTTCAGACTTTCACGCATATTGTGACCTCTGCCAACAATCTGATTTTCATGGACGATAACTGCTCCAACGGGAATTTCGTTTTTCTCAAAGGCTTTTTCTGCTTCCTTGAAAGCAAAATTAATCCAATATTCGTCAGATTGTTCATAGTAATTCATGGCGAATGTTAAGAAAGTTTTCGTTGATTTTCAACTTTCATCATTGAATAAGTACTGCCGATTGTTTAAAATAAACAACTTATTAACGACAATGGAGACCTGATGGAATTACTGAAATCACTTTTATCTCAAGCTGCAAGTTTGATTTGGAGCACACCCGAATTTTTTCCTTTAATGATCATTCTGCTTTTGTTTACCGGTTTTTTCATGACTATGCGTACGCGGTTTATCCAATTTCGACAGTTCATTCATGGCTGGAAAGTAATTCTTGGTCTATATGATAATCCTGAGGATCCGGGTGATATTTCTCATTTTCAGGCCATTTCCGCCGCACTTTCAGCCACGGTCGGCATTGGAAATATTGCGGGTGTTGCCACGGCGATTCACTATGGCGGGCCGGGTGCATTATTCTGGATGTGGGTAACCGCATTACTGGGCATGTCATTAAAATATGCCGAAGCCGTACTGGCTATCAAATTCAGAAAAATTCATCCCGACGGAACAGTTTCGGGCGGTCCCATGTACTATATCGAAAAGGGTTTAGGGCCAAATTTCAAATGGATGGCTGTTTTCTTTGCTGTAATGCTGGTCATTGCCAGTTTCGGCATCGGCAATACTATTCAGGCTTTCACTGTTGCGGACCAGATGCGGGCGGATTTATCAATACCGACCTGGATAACCGGTTTATTGACCGCTTCCGTTGTAGGTTTGGTAATTATCGGCGGCATTAAACGTATTGGCAAAGTTGCTTCGTTTCTGGCTCCCGGAATGTGCGCTGTCTATATTTTAGGCGGACTTATTATTCTTGCGATAAATTACCAGACAATTTTGCCCAGTCTTGGATTGATCTTCAAATCGGCTTTCACTCCCACCGCGGGAATCGGTGGATTTGCCGGCAGCACTTTCCTGTATATGTTGATGTGGGGCGTTAAGCGCGGGCTTTTTTCCAATGAAGCCGGTCAGGGCAGTTCCCCGATAGCACATGCGGCTGCCAAAACCAACGAACCGGTTCGTGAAGGTGTTGTCGCGATGCTGGGGCCCTTTATTGATACCATTTTGGTATGCACAATTACCGGGCTTGTAATAGTCTGTACGGGAGTCTGGTATGAAAAAGTGCCGGAAACCGTTTTATTCAATGCGCAGGCAGATATCACAGTCGTCGAACGCGGAGCTGAAATTGTTCCTGACGCCGAAATTCGAGGCGCCCATATTCTTGGAAGAGAAATAATTTGTGAAAATGGTATAGCTGAAAATGCGGATTTTATTCGCAATCACTCTATTGTTGAGAAAGCCGTGATCATTGTAGATGATATTCCCTATTCCGGTAAATTATTTATTTCGGAAGCCGGAATTCCGGAAACAGATGATGCAGATTCAAAAATAGAACTTAGCGGTTTGACCCTTCAAAACGGTTCACCACTTACTTCACTGGCGTTTCAAAGAGGATTAAGCCGTATTGGAAACTGGGGTGGCATGATCATTACCATTGGTGTTTTCCTTTTTGCAATTTCCACTGCAATCAGCTGGTCCTATTACGGCGACCGTGGCGCAGAATACCTTTTTGGCGGGAAAGCGGTGATATTTTACCGGATAATATATGTCGTTATGCACTTTATCGGCGCGGTTGTATCACTGGAAGTTGTCTGGAGTTTCGGAGATGTGGCAAACGGACTGATGGCGATACCTAATTTAATCGCTTTGATTTTTCTGTCCGGGATCGTCTATAAAATTACCCGTGAATACACATCAAGACCACAATTGACATATAAGCAAATCAAACATCGGGGAAATAATTGATGATTGACGATTCGAAATTGTATGATCTGTTTCAAACGGCGCTGATTGCCGCTCAAAGCGCCGGGAAATTGATAAAACATTCCTCTCATAATATTTTGCATATTGATAAAAAAGGACGTGTAAATCTTGTTACGGAAGTAGACCGTCGGTCGGAGGAGCTCATCATTTCAATCATTCACGATAGTTTTCCCGAGCATCGCATTTTAGCCGAAGAGACCGATGAAATTGTGGGGAATTCGCCATATAGATGGATTATTGATCCCCTTGACGGCACAACGAATTTTGTTCATGGATTCCCTGTGTATGCAGTTTCGATTGCAGTGGAATTTAACGGCAAAATTATAATTGGCGTGGTTTTTGACCCGAATCGTAACGAACTCTTTTCCGCAATTGAGGATACCGGCGCTTTTCTAAATAATAAGCGGCTTAATGTATCACAAAACAAGGCGTTATCCGATTCATTAACCGCTACCGGATTCCCTTACGAAACAGGTACTGCTTTTGAAATAAATATGAAAATATTCAAATCGGTTTACGAAGTCTCTCAGGGAATTCGCCGAGCCGGTTCCGCAGCGCTGGATCTCTGTTATGTCGCTGCCGGTCGATTTGACGGTTTTTGGGAATTCGGATTAAATCCCTGGGACGTGGCGGCCGGCGCATTGATCGTCAAAGAAGCGGGCGGAACAGTGACTTGCTTCAGAGGAAATCAATTTCAAACTGATAAAGCATCTGAGATAATCGCTACGAATGGTAGAATTCATAACGAGCTTTTACAAATCATTAATACAAATAGAAGGATTAATCTATGAAAAAGTATCCGTTTCTAATGGTATTCTTTATTGTTTTTGTTCAGTTACTTAAAGCACAATTAGTTTATATAGTCGAAGATACTGACGAGAATGTCGAAATCGTGGGAAACTGGAAATCAGTTAATTATGAAGATTGTTTCGGCGGGAGTGCATTATACACTCGTAAAGGAGATGGCTCTGCTTGGGTTAGGTGGAACTACACTTTCAATTTTCCGGGCTTGTACCAGGTTGAAACCTATGTGCGAGAATATAAATACGGTCAGGATACACGCTGGACTATTACGACGGCTCAGGGTGACACAACGGTAATCGTCGATGAATATTATAACCCGGGCTGGCAACTCATGGGAACATTTGAGTTTGATGAAACCACTTCGATTAAACTGACCAATTATTTCGAGAGCGATTCCGGCAATTATGTCTATGGTGACGCTATCAGATTTACGTCGATGATGCCGCTATATAAATTATCCGGTTCGTTGATAATGAATGGACAAAATCAATTTGCCGAAGTCCGGTTTAAAATTGAGAAATACGGTATATCCGAGCCAATCGCCGTAGAAACCATTAATTTCTCTGATCGAAGCTATTCTGTTGAGAATCTGACCCCGGGCTACTATAAGATAACCTGTTTCGCATGGGGATATGATTCCCTTGTTGTCGATTCTCTGGAAATTTCAGATCAGGATATTTCCAATTATGATTTGACGTTGAATCAGTCCCCGGAAGATACCTATTCCATAAGCGGGTTGCTGGAATTTGATGACGCCAGCGATACTGCCAAGTGTATTGTAAATTTATTTAGCAATGAATCCGAGTTATTTGTTTCAACGGATACAGTGTCAAATTCAGAAACCTATTCCCTGCCCTTCATTCCCAACGGAAATTACCGGTTGGAGTTTTCTGCGAATGGCTACATTGATGATAAAGATACTTACAGTTCATTAATCGTTTCCGATGCCGATGTTGTTTTAGACACGATGTTGTTATATGCTTATTTTAATTTTGCCTGGATAACAGATTCTCAT
>QNCV01000180.1 GCA_003645845.1 Fidelibacterota bacterium
ATTCTGAAAGGCCTGGCGGAATCCGAAATGTGTTTGCCCTATACGATCGAAAAACTGCATAATACTATTGCCGAATTGAATCAGTCATATGAAAAACTTGATGACACAAAGGCGGCTCTGGCGCAGGCGGAAAAATTGGCGAGCATGGGGCAATTGGCTGCCGGAATTGCGCATGAGGTCAACAATCCCCTGGGTGTGGTGCTTATGTATGCTCATCTGCTTCGGGAAGAGTGCCCGCCCGATTCGGAAATGGCTGAAGATATAAAAATGGTTGTTGAGCAGGCAGACCGCTGTAAAAATATTGTCTCGGGACTTCTGGATTTTGCCCGTCAGTCAAAAGTGCAGCATAAGGCGGTCAATATTGTGGAGATGATCGAAAATGTGCTGCGGATTATTAAACCCCCAACCGGCATTAGCCTGACCGTTGAGAAAAACGTTGACGATCCCATTGCCGAAATTGACCGGGATCAGATGATCCAGGTGATTACCAATCTGGTGAATAACAGCATTACAGCGATGCCCGACGGTGGAAACATTACTGTCGGCTGTACCGGTGATGATTCCAAAATTGTCATCTTTGTCAAAGATACGGGGACGGGCATTCCCAAAGAGCATTTGTCCAAAATATTCGAACCCTTTTTTACCACAAAAAAAGTAGGACAGGGAACCGGACTGGGGCTGTCCATTATTTACGGCATTGTCAAAATGCACAATGGCGACATTGGGGTTGAATCCAATGCCGATCCAACCAAAGGACCGACGGGAACAACTTTCCGGATTACCCTGCCGAGACGACGGATAATAAAGCGAAATCATAACCTGAAAGGTGAAAACTGAGCAATGAACAAGGAACCCAAAACAATTTTAGTGGTGGATGACGATATCGATTTTCTGATTCAGACGGAAACCGTCCTGAAAGCCCAAGGCTTTAATGTCGTCAAAGCCGAAAGCCAAAGCGAAGCGGAGGAATTGTTGAAAAAGATTCAGCCGGATCTGGCGATTTTGGACCTGATGATGGAGCATTTTGACGGCGGTTTTGCACTGGCCTATCACATTAAGAAAATCAATCCGGACCTTCCGGTCATTATCTGTTCGGCGGTGACAAGCGAGACCGGTATGAAATTTGACGCTTCCACCAAAGAAGAACGCTCCTGGATCAAGGCCGATCTCTTTTTGTCAAAGCCGATCCGCCACGAACAGTTGTTGCGTGAAATCAAGCGCTTGCTGGGACTGGACTAAACCATGCCGACCCTGAAGACTCTGGTAGTGGATGATGAACCGGGCATACGTCTGGGGATTCGCCGAATTTTATCCAAATATGTTGCGAATTTACCGGACATGGAAGAGGAAGTTGAATTTGACGTCGATTTGGCGGAAAATGCCGAAGATGCGCTCGAAAAAATCAATGTTCATCGTCCTGATCTTCTTATTCTGGATTATAAACTACCCTCTATGAGCGGTTTGGAACTGCTTGAAAAAGTTCGTACTGCCGATCATGAAATGGTTACCATCATGATTACAGCCTACGCCTCGCTAAATACGGCGGTATCCGCTATCAAACGGGGCGCCTTCGATTTTCTCGCGAAACCCTTTGAACCCGATGATCTGAGAAAGACCGTTTTTAAAGCTATACAGAATCTTTTTCTGGCGCGACAGATCCGGCAGTTGGAGCAGGAAAAAAAGCAGGTGCGATTTCAGTTTATCTCGGTGTTGGGGCACGAGTTGAAAGCGCCGATCAATGCCATTGAGGGATATCTGAATATTATGGAGGAACGGGTTGCCGGTAATGACATTTCCGCCTATGAAGAGATGATCAGGCGCAGTCTGTTGCGCATTCAGGGGATGCGTAAAATGATTGCAGATCTGCTGGACCTGACTCGTCTTGAATCTGGGCAAAAAAAGCGGGAAATATCCCAACAGAATATCGTTAAAATTGCCAAAAATGCTATCGAGACGGTTCAGCCTTCTGCTGATAAACGGAGCATCAAAATCAACCTTTCTGCCGATGAACCTGTGCTGATGCAATGCGACCCCGGTGAGATAGAAATTGTCTTTAATAATCTGCTGACCAACGCAGTTAAATACAATAAGGATAACGGCTCTGTGGATTTCGACATTCACCGGGAAAATGAGCAGATTATTATCACCGTCAGCGATACCGGTATCGGCATGACGGAAGAGGAATGCAAACGGCTGTTCCAGGAATTCGGACGTATTAAAAACCCCAAAACCAGAGAAATTCCCGGCAGCGGACTCGGTCTGTCTATTCTCAAGAAAATCGCCGATCTCTATGACGGCTGTATCAAAGTTGAAAGTCAGCCTGATGTTGGCTCAACATTCACCGTTACACTTCGATCGGCAGAATAATGTTTTGTCTCTGAGATGTACTTTGTAGTTGCGTATTCGGAAGATTCGATGTTTCAAGCGGGTTTGATTGACAAATATCTTTTCTCTAAAAGCAATTCATTATAAATTACCCCGGTTTTTGCCTGAGATGAAGGAAATATCTAACATCAAGGGATGCGAAAAAACGACAACATATTCTGCGTAGTTTCCATCCCTTGTCCAAGCGGATGGATTTTTTTATGGAAAAGAAATTACACACAACGACAATTACGGTTTATGACCGGGATGCTTCCTATCAGCAGGTGGGTGAACTATTACATAACCACGCAAAGAACATTCTGTTACGGGTTGGTTATCCCCTGGAACGCCATAACGCTGCAATCATTTTCCTGATTCTGGAGATGACCACCGATGAGTTAGGAGCATTGACCGGAAAACTGGGGCAAATTCCCACTGTAAAAGTCAAATCAACGACATTGAAAATATAGATGAATCTATCTGACAGGGAAATTCGTGAATATCTGAAGGGTAAGGACGACGCTAAGCTCTTTGCGGAAGCCGACCGGATTCGACGTGATATTTTTGGAAAGGACGTGTTCTTGCGTGGTATTCTTGAATTTTCCAATTATTGCAAACAGAACTGTCTCTACTGTGGTTTAAGACGGGACAATCATGAAATTCTTCGCTATCGTCTCAGCAATTCTGAAATTATGAAATGCGCAGAGGAAATTGTGAATTCCGGAATATCGACAATAGTATTTCAGACCGGGGAAGATCCTTATTATTCTGACAATGAGATTGCGAATATCATTAGCGCTATAAAAACTAAATACAATATTGCGGTAACACTATCCCTGGGAGAACGTAAAAGAGAGACATATAAACTGTGGCGGGATGCCGGAGCCGACCGTTACCTGATTCGCATGGAGAGTTTCAACCTTAAGAATTACTCAAATGCCCGTCCCGGAACAATCTGGCAAAATCGCCGGAAGTGTCTTGAATATTTAGATGAACTTGGATATGAGATTGGCTCCGGAATAATGGTCGGACTGCCGGGCGATACACTCGAAGACATTGTCACAGCTATAAAAGAGTTGACATCCATGCATCTGCATATGATTGGCGCGGGACCTTTTATCGCACACCCTCAGACACCGTTTTCCAATAAAAAAAATGGTAGTTTTGATATGACGCTTCGCGTATACGCAATCATGCGAATTTTGAATCCTCTGGCGAACATTCCTTCCACCAGCGCTATGGAAAGCGCCCATTTGAGAGGACGAATGAAAGGATTACAGGTTGGAGCAAACGTTATAATGCCTTCCTTTACACCGAAACGGATAAGGGAATTGTACAATATTTATCCCGGCAAGAATGTCCAGGATGACATTGATAAAGATGATTTACAGGCGGCACTTGACATGATAGTAAAAGCCGGGTACAAAGTGTCTTTCGCAAGAGGAGATTCGCCTTTAAAAAGTTCAAAGTTCAAAGTTCAAAGTTGAAAGTGCAAAGTTGAAAGTTGAAAGTGCAAAGTTGAAAGTTCAAAGTTGAAAGTTCAAAGTTGAAAGCGTAAAAATGCTGTATAAATTTAAAAATACGAGTAATTAGTACATTTACCATGATAACAAATAAAAAAGAGGGAAAAATGTCGGATTTAGCAGTTAAAGAATGGATAAAACAGGTTATAAAAAATGATGAGATTGACAAATATCTGATCGATGGTGAAGATTTTATCAATGAACAGGAAATAGAAAATCATTTAAACAATAACCGGAAATCGGACAAACAGCAGATACGGGATATTATTCAAAAATCTTTGCGAATTGAACGACTGGAACCTGCTGAAACGGCTGCTCTGCTGCAAGTGGAAGACCCTGAACTATGGGAAGAGATGTACGCTGCCGGTCTTGAGGTTAAACGAAAAGTATACGATAACCGAATCGTCTTCTTTGCACCACTTTATTGCAGTAATCTCTGCGTGAATAATTGCGCCTATTGCGGTTTTCGGTACGATAATAAAGACGAAAGGCGGCGGATTCTTACAATGGATGAAGTCCGGCAAGAGACGGAAGTTGTGATTTCTGAAGGTCATAAGCGTATGATCGTTGTTTATGGCGAACACCCACGCTCAGATGCAGATTATATTGCCCGTACAATCGAGACGATTTACGGCGTAAAAAAGAAGGCCAGACACGGATTCGGTGAAATTCGTCGGGTGAATATCAACGCAGCGCCAATGTCGATAGCCGATTTAAAGAAACTCTGGAACGTGGGGATTGGAACCTACCAGGTTTTTCAGGAAACCTATCATAAACCGACCTATGCCAAACTGCATCCGGCAAACACGATTAAAGGAAATTATCGGTGGCGCCTGTATGCCCTGCACAGGGCGATGGATGCCGGAATCGACGACTTGGCAATCGGTGCACTATTTGGACTCTATGACTGGCGTTTTGAAGTGATGGGACTGCTGTATCATGCTATTGACCTGGAACGACAGTTCGGAATAGGACCCCATACAATCTCATTTCCGCGGATGACGCCGGCATCCGGTTCTTTCATCAGCACTCATTCAAAATATCTGGTAAGTGATGAGGATTTTAAAAAACTGGTAACGGTTCTGAGATTGTCCGTGCCCTATACCGGACTGATTATTACCGCCCGTGAAAGGGCTGATCTGCGCAGAGATGTTATCAGGGTCGGTTGCACCCAGACCGATGCCTCGACAAAGATAGGCATCGGCGGGTATACCGAAGCGCTGAAAAAACTGAGTCAATTGGAACTGGCTAATCAGGAAATCGACAAACAGCAATTTATACTCGGAGACACCCGCCGTTTGGATGATGTGGTCCGGGAACTGGTGGAAATGGGAATGATCACATCCTTTTGCACAGCCGGATATCGTTGCGGACGAACCGGTGACAAGATTATGGAATTACTGAAAAGCTGCAAGGAAGGAAAATTCTGTAAACTGAATGCTGTATTAACTTTCCGGGAATACCTGGATGATTATGCATCACCGGAAACAAAAGCCATCGGCGAAAAGCTGATCGAAAGGGAATTGACGGAGATTCGTCAAAATCCCTTTTTCAGAAAGGGAACACTGTTGCAAAGCTTTGAAAAAATGTATCAGAGGACGGTAGACGGGGAAAGAGATGTCTATATATAGAGTTGAGTTTTGAGGCATGAGATTTGAGATTGAAAAGCGGATCAGGGACATAGACAATAGAGAGATTCCGTTAAAAGATAGATTGCAGCTGATCGCTCTGGAACTGAAGGATTATTTAAATGCCGATATATATTTTTGTGAAATCATAGGCAAACGCTGGTCCTA
>QNCV01000181.1 GCA_003645845.1 Fidelibacterota bacterium
ACAATCAATCAATCCCGGGGAAACCAGACCTGTCAAAATAGATCTGAATTCAGCCACCCTTGACGAACTGATGGCGCTTCCGAAAATAGGGCAGGTTACCGCCCAACGGATTATTGATTATCGGGTGAAGCATGGCGGCTTTAAAACAGTTGATGAATTAATAAACGTCAAAGGTATTGGAGAAAAAACAATAGAACGTTTAAAAAACGAGGTTAGCATTGAGCACGGAAATTGAAGAGTACATCAAAGAAGAGCCAATATTTAAACCAACTATGGTCAAGGCATTGAATTATGTTGCTTTGTTATTATCACTGGTGTTAATTGCTGTCATTTATATACCGTCCGTCATTTGGGAACAGGAAGCAGCAGTTCGAAATGAAGGCCGGAAGCGAATGATGATCATGAACAATGTACAGAAATTCTATCATCAAATGACGGATAGATACCAGCCAAATCCGATTACGGCAATGAATGTCGTCAGCGCCGTTCGTGACAGTACTCGCGCGGATAGTAATTATTTCGGTAAACAGGAACTTCGTTTGGATGGCAGTAAATTCGATGTTGATGTTCCGAAGAACTTTTTTACCTATTTCGATACGACGTTTGCCTTTTCGTATAAGAAGAGAGATACATTAATTGATACAACATATAAAGTGACCAAGTGGAATACGGAACTATTTACGTGGGATACACTTTACGTTTTATCGAATCGGTGGAAGGCTCTCCAGTCAGATTCTTCGTACGGGGATGTTGTTGGGGTGGAAACCTCTGAACGGATTATGGAAAATACATACTACCGGCCTTTTTATCTGACTGAAAAATATGCCCAGGACCCGTTGATTCATGAGTATCTTATCATTACAACCGATTCCAACGGTTACAAAATAAAATGTCCGATTAAGGGTGAATATAAAGAACGAAAATATTTTTTCTTTACATTCAAAGATACCTGTCACGGCTGGATTGAGAACGATCAAAAAAGCTGGGATAAATAACGGGAGTTTATAAAACAGTAAATGATATGTGTTAGTTTCTCCAATGAATATGTCAGCTACGGACAATTGATCAAAGAGGGAAACGAATATATCATTGAGACCGTTCAAAAACTACCTTTAACACATCCCTTTTTACCCGAAAACATAAATAATCCGGAATTTACCGAATCTTTGACCAGGGCTTTTCAGGATATCCTGTCCGGGTTGCCAAAGCCCGACAGTTATGTGGCATTGGTGCTGCCATCAATCTGGTTTGATATCAGCATTCAGTCAACCGATGCCGGTTTATCTGAGGAAGATCAGGAAGAAACTTTAAACTGGAAGGTCGCTAAAAGACTGGGCACCGCCTTTGATCGGAAATTTGTTCAGTATTATCCGATACCGTCGTCAGATACAGCGCAAGATTTTCTGACGGTGTCATATTTTAAAGAGATTGGTAAAAAACTCTTAACCGCTTCGCAGGCGGTCGGGCTGAATATTAATATTATTGATATTGACCTGTTCAGCGCCGCCGCAGCGATTGAGCGGCTCGAGGGGATTAAGGCGAATGAAAGATGGGCGGTATGGTTGATAGATGATCAAATTCACGATCTCCTGGTTATAGATCAGGGTAATTTTCGGCAATACTGTCGCTTCTCATTTGCCGATATTGAGACCTATCGCATTTTACATAAAAGTTCGGCTGATGATATTTCTGAAAAAATTGTTGCCGAGTTGAACGGTATCCGTACATTCGAAATTGAATCTTTCAGCGCTGTCGATCGGGTTTATTTTTACAGTCATTCGGTCGATTCGGAATTTTTCAATATGCTGCTGACCTATGATATTGAAAATTTAAAGACCATTGATACATTCGAAAAATATAAACCTGAAAAACTATATGAAGAGGATGGCGACGGAATTGGGGCGATGTGTCAGTTTATCGAACTACTCGGGCTGATGTTTAGAAAAATGCCAAAGGACCCTGAATGATTCGGCTTAATCTGACAAATCAACCGGGAATTCAATTCGTTGACGAATCGGAAAAGTTCGATGTAGAAGGTTTGATGCCGGATACTATTTCTGAGGAACAGAAAGAAAGTCCTGCCGAAAAATCCGCTGAAAAACCGAAAACTGCCTCCGTATCCAATATTGATGAAATTCCTGAGATGCCTCTGGAGCCGGAATTATCTGATAAAAAGGCTATACCTGAGGTAGATGACGATCTTTTTAAAATGGCTGAAGCAAACCTGGACTTGATTGAACAGGCCGAAGAGGAAGAAGCCGGTATTGGGAAAAAGGTCAAAGAGGCTTCTCTCCCGGAAGAAAAAAAGGAAAAAAGACGCAGACGTCATCCATTGCTTCGCTATGCTGTTCTGGTGACAGCAATTGTTCTGGTTTTTATCGTTCTATGGTTTTACAGAAACGGTCAGCTCAATCGTCAAAGTGTCGAAGTCACTACCCGCAAAACCGCTCAGGTTGTTACCGATAAAGCGGAAGAAGTGAGTCAATCTACGGGGCAGAGGGTCAGGGAATATTCAGATCGATTATCCGACGCTTCCGATCAGGTTTCCGGTTTAAAAGAGCAGGTATCCGCGGAAGCCGGCAATGCCGCCCGGCAAATGTCTTCTGAATTGACGAGCGCCCGTCAGCAGGTGTCATCCCGTCTTTCAGATGTTCGCACTTCCCAGCGCACTGTCCAACAACCCTATGGCGCCAGTGAACTCCATGCGGCTACTATTCGGCAAATTCAGATAGGTCAGGATAAATTAGCCATTGCTGCAAGTGTATTGAGTCAATTTCCAAAAAGCGCCAATCTTCAATATCTCCGGATTAAAAACGATAAACTGAGCTTTATTGTCAGCGTATCCAGTGAAACCGCTGCGGAACAGATTCGCAACTATTTTCGCGGTCTTCAGCGGTTTCAGGAACCGGAAGTCTTTTTTGTGGAGCGAAACGACAAGAATCTTGCCAATCCTGTGGAGATAATGGCAATTATCCGTTTTCGCACTTTGATTTCCGATGATACGAAGGGGTATAAATATCTCACCGACCGGCAATTGTCACAATTTGTCTGGCAGGCCGCTCTGAAATCTGCCGTTAAAATGGACCCCCTGAAAATCTCAAACCAGGATTTTACAAAAGTTCGCAATGCCGAGCTTACCGGAAGCGGGGGCAGTGTAAATGTGATTGATTTACTCAGAGAACTTGCCCTGCAGAGACATAATATGACAACTGCGGTATTATCTGTTAAAACAGACGGTAAACATCCTCTTGAAGATTCAATTCTGGAATATAATCTCAATACGATTATTTATCCCGGCAACATATAGTATGGTTCGAATAATATCAGGATATCATAAAGGCCGTCAGATAAAAACCAACCGAAATCCTCAATTAAGACCTACTGCAGACAGGGTGAAAGAAACTCTTTTCAACATTTTGGGAGATATGAATAATCTGAAAGTTATCGATCTGTTTGCCGGTTCCGGAAATCTTGGTCTGGAGGCCCTGTCGCGTGGAGCGGCTTCCTGTATTATGGTGGAGAAGAATTATAAGCAGCTTATACTGATTCGGGAAAATGTAGCTAAAATGGACTTGGCGGACAGGGTGGAAATTCGCAACATGGATGTCCTGAAATTTTTACCGGAATCGCCTGATGCAGACCTTATTCTTGCGGATCCTCCGTATTCTTTTTCCCGATTTGACCGATTATTTGATCTTTTGACTGTGACCTATGCCGATGCCAGAATTGTCGTGGAGGCCGGTCGCGATCTAAAGATACCGGAGCGCTTGTCAGAGGTCGTTGAGACCCACCGAAGCATCGGGGGGACAAGTTTAATAATTATGAAGGTATAAATGAAAACAGCAATCTATCCCGGGACTTTTGATCCCGTTACCAACGGTCATCTTGACATTTTAAAAAGGGCGGCATCGGTATTTGATACGGTTTATATCGCCGTGGCAAAAAACATGCATAAAAATCCGCTTTTTACAACCGCCGAACGGATAAATATGATACGACAATGTATTGGTGATTTTCACAATGTTAAAGTTAATCAGTTTGATGGTTTAGCGGTTGAATATGCAAAGAAACTGGGCGCTACGGTTATCATTCGTGGTCTGAGAGCAATATCGGATTTCGATTATGAATTTCAGATGGCATTGATGAATCGGCATATGAATGCTGAAATTGACACGGTCTTTTTTATGCCCCATGAAAACTATACCTATTTAAGTTCCAGTACGGTCAGAGAAATTGTTCGTTTCAACGGCGACGTAAGTGAATTTGTTCCGGAAATTGTAAAAAATGAATTAATCAGAAAACTCAGGAGTGACAGATGAACCTATTAGAGGTAATACGAAATCAGGCAAAAGAGAAAAATAAAAGAATTGTTTTGCCCGAAGCACATGACGAGCGTGTTATCCGAGCTGCGGGAATCCTGAACAGTGAAAAAATTGCGCAGGTCATTTTGATTGGTAATGAAGACAGAATCAATAACCTGGCGTTGAAAATTGATGTTTCTTTGCAAAATATTCAGATTGTCGATCTCCAACTCTCTGATGATATGACGGAATTTGCGGAGATCTATTATTTGAAGCGCAAGCATAAGGGGATAAGTCTCAACCAGGCCCGGAAAATGATGTTGAATCCCACCTTTTTTGCGGCGATGATGGTGGCAAAAGATTTGGCAGATGGCTGTGTTTCCGGTGCGGATACGACAACCGGCGATGTTTTGCGGGCGGCGTTACATATTATCGGTACGCATCCCGATACGCCGACGGTGTCAAGCGATTTTTTTATGATTACCCCCGATGAGAAAAAGATATGGAGCTTCGCCGATTGTGCGGTGCTTCCGGAACCGACAGCCGAGCAACTAGCTGACATCGCGATTGCTACCGCTGAGACCCATCGTAAGGTAATTAAGGAAGAACCCCTGGTGGCCATGTTGTCCTTTTCTACTAAGGGAAGCGCCAGACATGCGTTGGTTGATAAAGTTCAGCAAGCAACGGAATTGGTCAGGCGGAAACGCCCGGATATTCTTGTGGACGGTGAGTTGCAATTGGATGCGGCAATCGTGCCCAAGGTTGCTTCGAAAAAGGCGCCGGAGAGTCCGGTGGCCGGCAAAGCTAATGTTCTGATTTTTCCCGATCTGCAAGCCGGCAATATCGGCTATAAACTGACTCAGCGAATTGCCGGTTGTGAAGCGGTTGGCCCGATTATTCAAGGTTTGCGAAAACCGATGAACGATCTTTCCCGTGGTTGTAGTGTTGATGATATTGTCAATGTTGCTGCAATAATGTGTAATATGTCTTAATATGGAAGGATAATATGCCGACTTATGAATATCTTTGTGAAAATTGCGGTTATGAATTTGAACACTTTCAAAGTATCAGTTCCGAACCCTTGAAAAAATGCCCGAAGTGTCACCATGATTCTGTTGTGCGAAAGGTCAGTGGAGGCACCGGTTTGATTTTTAAAGGTTCGGGGTTTTATATCACGGATTATACGCATAAAAAAAGCAGTTCCGCGGAGCCATCCGGTTCCGCTGCTAAGAAAAGAAAAAGTAGCGTTTCCGGATCCAAACCGAAAGAGACTAAACCGACTAAGTCGGAAGGATAAAAACAAACACCCCCGGCAATCTGCCACA
>QNCV01000182.1 GCA_003645845.1 Fidelibacterota bacterium
GGTAGTCGCCATTTCCAGGTCCGGCAGGTTGATCTTGCCGTAGCCCACATTTTCCATGGTGTAGAACTTGATTTTCTTGAATCCGATGACGCGGGTGACGACCTGAACCTCACCTCTGAAAGTATGAATGGAATTGGCGCTGCGATGTTCATCGTCGCTGAGGACTTTGACATTGGTATAGTCAATGGAATCGGTATAGTAATCGGAGTCGGATTTGCGGACGAAGGCTTTTCGGCCCTCCCAGTCGAGTTCATCAACGATATATTCTTCGCCGGAAGCCATGTAAATGGCGTCGGGATAAATCGTCATGGCGGCGGCGCTGTAATCCACTTCTGCGATGATTTTGTTCTTTTTATCGGTGTCCACGACAACGAAGTTGCCTTCCGGGATGCGGCGCAGGTTGACATCGGCTGCCGGATAGACATCTTCCGACCAGTACCAGCGGTCGCCGCTGCGATGCAGAATACCGCCGTCAACCAGGAATTTCAGGATTTCCTTCAGGTCATCCCATTTTACTTTTCCAAACGTTTCGTCCACTTCGAAGGGCAACTCGAAGGAGGCGCATTTGATGTGATCAACGAGGATCATCAGGTTGTCGGGATTGATGCGGGCGTGCTCCGGGTTTTTCGAGAAAAAGTATTCCGGGTATTGCATCAGAAACTGGTCCACCGGGTTTGAGCGCGCCACCATGATGCCATAGGCTTCTTTGCCGCGACGGCCTGCCCGCCCGATCTGCTGCCAGGTACTGGCGATGCTGCCGGGATATCCGGCCAATATTGTGGCATCCAGGCTGCCGATGTCGATTCCAAGCTCAAGGGCATTGGTAGAAACCACGCCCTTAATCGTACCATTACGGATACCTTTTTCTATTTCCCGGCGCCGTTTGGGCAGATAACCGCCCCGATAGCCGGCGATTTTCTCATTCTGGCTCATGGACTCCCGGTCGCTCTCGAAGTCATCCTTCAGATATTTGGTCAACACTTCCACATTGAGCCGAGAAAGCGCAAAGACAATCGTCTGAATATTTTCCTTGATAAATCGGTTGGCCAGATAGCGGGTCTGTTTAATGTAACTGGCCCGGATGCCCAGCTCCTTATTGACGATAGGCGGGTTGTAGAAATAGAGGGTTTTCGGGCTGACCGGAGCTCCGGACTGATCGATCAACCGGACATTTTTCTCGATCAGTTTTTCCGCATGTTCTTTGGGATTGGCGATCGTGGCTGAACAGAGAATGAACATCGGATCGGACCGGTAAAACTCACAGAGGCGTTTCAGGCGTCGCACAACATTTGTAAAATGGGACCCGAATACGCCGCGATAGATATGCATTTCGTCAATGACGACGAATTTCAGATTCTGGAAAAACTGCATCCATTTGGTATGATGCGGCATGATGCCCTGGTGCAGCATATCGGGATTGGTTACGACGATATTGCCCTGCTTGCGAATGGCCTGGCGGGCGTTGGCCGGGGTATCGCCGTCGAAAGTGAATACTTTGATATCTTTATCCAGCAATGTGATGAAATCATGAGCCTCGTTCATCTGGTCCTGGCTGAGGGCTTTGGTGGGGAAGAGGTAGAGCGCTTTGGACCCGGGATTTTGGATCATTTCCTGGAAAACCGGAAGATTGTAGGTCAGAGTTTTGCCTGAAGCTGTCGGTGTGACGACAACGAAATCCTGTCGGTTTTGTGCATAATTCCAGGCCGTAGCCTGATGTGAATAGAGCTGCTCGATGCCGCGGTTTTCCAGAACCCTCTTGATTTCGGGCAGGAGGTCATCGGGCAATGGACAGAATTTTCCCGGCGAACCCTTGATTTTGTGAACATAGACGATGTTTTTACGCAGATTTTTGCTTGCCAATAACTGTTCAATAGAATTCACAATATTCGATCCTTGTTACGATTTCATGAAACCCTCTTCCGGTACAATATAAGCTAGGAAGAGATTTTTTTGTAGAAAAACATTGGCGACTATTTTTTTCGTGAATTCACGCCGCAGGAAATGCTTTCAGAAGCGATCTGAGTTGAGATTACCTGGAAAGTGCAATTTAAAACCGTTTCCGGTTATGGAATTAAACAAAGCAGAATTAACCAAATATTTTCCTGTCCGAATAATCCTCTTATTTTACCGTTTAACCCTGTATTAATAGTAATACCAGATAGTCCGGTAGTCACGGATATTTTCACCCCGGGCCGCCAGTTCTTCCAGATAGTCATAAATGGGGACATCCACATAATTATAAGGGGGAATCGCTGTAATGTTCTTTTCCCAGGGATGAAATTCATACACTCGGGAACCGTCGGGTAAAATCATTACCAGCCGATGATCCTGCCAGGCGCGCAGGTGGTTTTTTCCCAGTTTCGGTACGTTGAAAACAGCTTCGTCAGTCCGGTCAAGCCCGGGCAGCAGACGAGCCTCTTCTTTACGTTCCTGCAGGATTCGGGCAATGGGAACCATATAGCGTTTGGTCTCTTCCTTGCCTTTCATATTGAAAGTATAATAGGGGTCAACGCCGATGGATTTCAGATCCCGCCGTAGTTTAGCCGTTTCGAAACGGCGGGAATTTTCAATCGTAAATACTTCCTGGTTATAAACACTGATTCCGATTTTCCGAATCTTCTGGACTGCTTCTAACGCTTCAGGAGTGATTTCGTAAGAATGCTCGAAATGGGTGACAACTGCAATTTCCTGATGAGGAGGACGGTGGTATTTTGTTAGTATGTCAAGGAGTCGTTTCGTGAACCGCATGGGCAAAACGACGGGCGTGCGGGTCCCGATACGGATGCGGTATACGTGCCTCTTTTTTGATAAAATTTCAAGTATGTTTTCCAGTTGAGTGTCGCTCATTACCGCCGGATCGCCGCCTGTGACCAGGACGTCGCCGACACTTTTATGGTCATCGAACCAGGCCAGAGCATCATATAGTACTTTTTTAGTTGCCATTGCTCTTGGCGCCAGAACCTGTTCGATTTCCCAGTTGCGCTGACAGTAAACGCAGATTTGTGAACAGGTATTGAAGGGCTTCAGAATAGCAATATTCGGATAGCGTCGGGTAATGAGATCGATTGGAGAAGTATCATGCTCACCCATAAAGTCAAAAGCTGTGCCCCGGTCGCCGCGATGCTCCGCCATTTTATCCACATATTCCTTTGGCGGAATCACTTGCGCCCGAACGGCATGATCATACCCGATAGAGATTTTTGTGTCCATCAGGCTGAGGTAATAGGGGGTGATGCCAAAGGCGATTTTATTTTTCACGGCTTTATCGATGGCTTCGATCTGTTCGTTGCTTATTTCAATCAAATCTTTGAGGGGTTTGCTGTCCCGGATAACATGTCTCAAATGCCACTTGTAGTCGTTCCAGTCTTTTTCCGATCCGCCGAAATAGCGCAGAATCCTGGCTCTGTTTTCCTTACGCCAGGTGATAACCTCATCCTCAAGACCCGAGGGATATTTTTTCAGGTATTTATTGACACTGGAACCCATTTCATCGAGAATTTCCATTCGGGCCTCGGCCGCCTTGCGGCCTTTCATCTTTAAAAATTCCGGCATTCCTTTTTTTACCTGTGTATCTTCGAGGTAGATATTGGATTTACCGGTGACTCCGCGAAACAGGTTGATGAATTCCATAAGAAAACCGATGGATACTTTATCTTTCAACTCAGCCTGTTTGTTGTTAGCGAGTTTCCAGAGTGTATCGAGTGCCGAGAATTCCGTGCGGAATTCATTGACCGGACCGATGATGCTGCGGAATACCCGGATACATTCACGCACCGTCGATTTTTCAAGGATATGCAGATCATTATCCAGGTCAAAGATTTTTCGCTCTGACCGGTTCAGATAATTATAAAGTTCATTCCGGGCGGATTCCAGTGAATCGGCGGATTTCAGTATCTGATAGATTTCCGGATTGGCGTCCCACAAGCGCTGGATATAGGCATTATAATCGACATTAAAGTGAGTCTTAAAAAGGTTGACTTCATCAGTAAATACATCGTCCAATACCCGCGTATTGAGCCATTTCAATTTAGGGATAGACTGTTTTTCCCTTGCTTGTTTCAAGGGTTTTTTTGCAACATCACTCATGATCTACTCCTCTGGTATATGTTATTCTGCTTGATAATATAAAAATCTCGGCAGAATTGCAAATTGAGTAATTGATCTATCGAGTGAACAGCACCGGATTTATAAGTGAAATTGCCGGCTGTTTCCCGATAGCAATTTAATTGTTTTAATCAATGCATAGATTTAGTATCTTTACTCTGCCAGATGCTTATGTTCGAATATCAAAGAGGTTTCTGAAAGTAATGTCATCAAAGTTGAACCCGGAAATCCATACATATCAAATAAAGTCTGATTTTGGAAGAAATATTTTTGAGCAGAAAAATTTGTAGATAATGAGCAGTAAAGTCCTGTAAGTATTGATCCGTTAAATGGAATTATTCAAAAATATCAGAGCAGTAGTTCGCTTAGTGATCTTTTTTATCGCCGGGATTACCTTATTGATTACAGATACATTCATTCTTCTGACCATCCGTCCGTTTAGTAAGACATTCTGCCGTAAAATATCGCTGTATTTTGGACCATTCTGGGGAAAACTGTTCATAACAATTCTGGGGATTCATCTCACTGTTACCGGCAGAGAAAACTGGCGGAAAAACCGGCATTACTGTATTATTTCCAATCACATGAGTTATTTAGATATTCTTGTAACAGGGGCGCTTTTTCCTGTTCTCTTTGTTTCACGACACGATGTGAAATACTGGCCGCTGCTGGGGGCGATTGCCTGGGTTCGCGGATCCATCTTTGTTGATCGTTCGATTACCGGATCCAAAGAACGTCCGTATGTGAAACAGATTATTGAATATCTGGAAAAAGGGTTTAATGTCATTATTTTTCCCGAGGGAAAAACCTCAAACGGCGAAGGCGTTTTACCATTTAAGAAAACCGTTTTTTCGTGTCCAACGAGAGCAAATATTCCGATATTACCGATTACAATTCAATATACACGAATAAATCGAGAGCCTTTTTCAAGTCAAAACAGAGATAAAGTCTGCTGGTATGGGGAGATGACGTTTATTGATCATTTCCGGAAACTTCTGAAACTGAGCCGGATTGACGTAACAATCACAATCCATCCGCCGGTCAGGGAGAAGCAGGAGGATGACTGGCTCAACCAAAACCGAAGGTTGTCGGTTAAAATACATGATATCATTGCAGCCGGTTATCCGGGATTTAATGATACACGTACGTTTTCTTCTTTGTCTTGAATTATTTATCAGCATCTTTCAAAAGACAGGATAACACATTCCGGAGTAATTGTTTCAAGAACCTTAAAAAAGCATTTGCTGTGCGAATCCGCATGCGGTAAAAATGCTAATCTTGATTTTTATAGTGCCAATGTGACCGGTAGTGTAGATGTGTTTTTAATGAGATTTGTAGCGGAGCAGGGACTCCTCCACCGGGAGCCCCCGATGGGGGAACCCCGGACACGTGGTATCCAATTGGTTGCTTTTACAAAAAGCCCGTCTCATCGACGGGTGATGTTTGTAGCGGAGCAGGGACTCCTCCACCGGGAGCCCCCGATGGGGGAACCCCGGA
>QNCV01000183.1 GCA_003645845.1 Fidelibacterota bacterium
TCCGGGTTGTTAACCACAAAATTATCAAATAAAATTGTGCTGACGCCTGAATTATACTTGAAAATACCAGGATACCCTTCTGTCAGGAAAGGACTATCATCGTGATAGGGACATCCCGGTAATAAGGTACCGTCGATATAGGCATAAAAGTCATTGCCAACCACGGTTACTTTCATATTATGCCATCCGGTTTCCAGCGCCGGAAAATCAACACCGGGATTCCAGGCAGCACTAATATGCCAATTAGCCCCATCATAGCCCTGGAGTTTTAACTGACCATTATCGCTGGATGAAGAGTTGCGATAAACAAACCGGTAGTAGTTCAGGTCATCGTGGACTGACTTGACAGTTAAACCGGTATAAAGCGGGGCATTAACATCTGCCGGGCCAATCAGATAAATATCAGCCGACACCGTATAATCCTGAAAAACAGCATCATCAACATGAGCGATACCGGTATAACCGCTATCGGTAAATGCCACCACATAGCTGCCCCAATCCGAAGCTGTGGAATCAACAACTGATAGTGATCCGCCATCATAACAACCTTCATTCTGAGTCCATACGAGGTCTAAATACCCATCATCCGCGGTTTCTGAGATCGGCAGTGTGTAAGGTGTACCAGGAAACCGGTCAAGTTTCAGGATCGTCCCACTTTGACCAACTGCCCAAAGTGATTCACCATCATATCTACATTTTTGAAGAGTCTCGGTTGTCCGGCTGATATCAGCAGTCCATGTCAGGCCAGCATCTTCGGAATGATAAATCTTCCCATGTTCGCCGACAACATAAACTAAATCATCAGTAATAAATTCAACGTCATAAAAATCATCACCATCGGATTCAGTAAAGACATCATAAAGCGTATCGAGTTCGCTGGTCGTAGTTCTGAAGATTTTCCCGGAAGATGCCGGAACCAGTACTACACCGTTACGAACTTCGACGGCTCTCATTTTATTGCTACCAACATCCATAATCAGGGAATCGGTTACTATCGCACCGCTGGCATCAAAAACACCGTAGCAGAACTTACCACTGGATTCCGAAGCTAAAACCGTATTAGCGTCCAAAGCCCAGATATCATAAACTGTACTGCTGTTAACTTTCGTGTCCGTCCATGTCAAACCGCCGTCAACTGATTTCATTAAGTAACCGGAGGAACCGCCGGCAAAAGCGGTTGTCGCATCATAAACGTGGATTGCATTAATGTGTTTGTTGGCAACCAGTGCCATCGGGCTTTCAATCGCAGTCCATGTGTCACCGCCATCGGTAGTCCTGATCAAAGTACCGTATCCACCACCGGCAAGACCGGTATTAGCGTCGAAAAACTCACATTCATAAAGGCTTTCTCTTACCTGAGTGGCATAGTTATTTGGGTAATCCCAAGTTAAACCGCCATCGGCACTTATTGATAGCTCACCGCCGGCATAAGTGGAAAGTACAATCTTATTCTCTTCCGGAAGCGCCAGCCCCCAGAAGGATACCTGCGGCCAATCCAGTAAAGGAGTAAAATTTGTTCCACCGTCAATAGTTTTCATCCACTGACCATAATATCCAAATACATATCCCGTATTAGCATCAACAAAATCAACAATATTTATTTTTTGACCGTGACCAATATTCAAAGTATCCCAACTTGCACCAGCATCAGTAGTTTTTGCAATGTAACCATCATTACCACCAATGATGATAGTATTATCATTGATGATGTCGATAGATACACCAAGTTCATAACCATAGTCAACGTTACCTATATAACTGTAAGTTTTTCCTCCGTCAGTTGACAGAAAAGTACAATAATGATAACCCACAATAGCAAAAGTGGAATCTCCGTATGCAGTTACATCATAAATACGGCTACTCGTAGTACCAACCGGGAATAAAGGAGCTACTGTAACGAACGTCCAAGTTTGTCCACCGTCATGAGTGTACCAGGTTTTTCCTCCCTTACCATCAGACTGAACAACGCCCACATTTTCACTACAGAAAGCTATCCCGCCATCAAGGTCATCGCCGTCAAAAGTTGAATCACTTTTTGTAAAATTGACACCGCCGTCAACCGTTTTTAAAAGTACACCGTCCTTACCGGCAAAATAGACAATATCCGCGGATACTACTGCTAAATGTTTCAAGGTAACAGAATAGTTAGCAGTATCAGCAATCATAGTCCAAGTTGCACCGCCGTCAACAGTCTTGTAAATGAACCCTTTTTCTGAGGTCGCATATCCGACATTAGCATCGGCAAATTTAACATCTTCCCAATCGTAACCGGAACCATCGGCTGCACGCATTGTAAGCCAGCTTACGCCGCCGTCAACAGTCTTTAGCACTTCACCGTCGTCCCCAACCAAAACAACGGTATTTGCATCAATAACATTACCGGCATTTGCCTGAAAATCCATTGTCTGCTCTTTCACCACCTGCCATTGTCCGAATGCAAGCAGCGAGGTAAGCGTAACAATTACCAAAATTGTAAACAACTTCTTCATTTCATCCTCCTTCTTTACTTTGTTTCATTATAGTAACATATATTTGTGTAGTAAACACTGCCCTGATAACTATACGCTATTTTTTAAAATAATCCAAAATTAAAGCCCAATTTATTTCCGGTAATTCAATGCAATCCCGATCCGATTGATGGAGTTTGTTTCGCTTTTCGGCTCCCAAATTTCATAGTTAATATCAAACCCCAAAGTGCCAAAAACATACAACCTGTCGAATCCAAATTGAAGCGCAACTATATCAAATTTATCCGTATTCCAGTAAAACCAGGGCTCAATTATCCCCCTAGTTCCTTTAAAATGGACATTGGTAATCTGATTAATTGCAAGCTTCAAATCCGCAAAACCATTCCAGTTATGATGATCTTTATTATAGTCAAATTTCACAATGTACTCGTGGTAGTCGGATTGAATATTCTCCATCTCAAAACCGGTGGATATGCCGACTTTACTCATTAGCGGCAAATACAATACGGAACCGAATCGACGCCTCACCTCATCGTTTTCGATAGTCACGACATTATATTCGCCGGCTTTGGCCCAGTCATTAAAATCTCTATATTCATAAAACAGCTGAAACATTAAATTCGATGCAACCGGCTGGTAAAAAACATCCCCAAATATTCTATATCCGTCGCGAACCCAATAACCTCTGTCATGGGGTAGAGCAGTGCTGCCGACCGTAATATCAGTATATCTTGCGCCGTAACTTCCCGACAGATGAACTCCCAGGCCATCAATAAAAATATTTTTCCGGGCTAATTGAGCGCCGAATTCATATCCTTCCTTATGATCGTTTTTACGGTTTAAAGAACGAGGATTTTCATCACGAAAAACATGATATCCGAAGTAGGTTCTCACAAAAGCATCCTGCAGTTCCTTTACGGCGTTATATTGTCCCTCATAATTTAAATACCTTGCAAACGCCCCCGCATTAAAATTGCTGTCATCAGACTCAAATCCGAACCCGAATTTCAAATCCAGATTTCTGATTACGGTCTCACATTTTGTATAAACATCCTTTAGACCTCTTTCAATGCCGTAATCAATCTCAAAACCTAAAAGCAGATTGTCTGTCAGCGAATAACTATACAGGAACCAAAGCTGCGGACCGTCATATTTTACATTGCCTTTGGTCGTATCGATATATGAAAAGTAATTGTCATAAAAATTCTTTTCCAGGGATCTGTACACATCATACTGGTCGGCGCGATTATACTGTACAGCTGCCGCAAGAGTGGATTTTTTATCTAATATTTTATGGGTATAGAAATAAAATTGATAATCTCTTTGTCTTTTGGGGTCATATACCCGGCGGAAAAAGTTTATTTTATCGAAACTGTTTGCGCTATAGTAAACAAAATCTTCCTGATACGAAATTTTGAAGAGAGCCGGATTAAAACCGATACGGTATAAGTTCATTGGCGCCTGAATGGTGTTGCTAAAGGATTCTTCGACTACAATATCCGGGAATAATGGATTGTTATAAGCAGATAAATAGGTTGAAAACATCAATATTCCCAATATCACACATTTTGGTTTCTTGTTTATCTTCATTCCGTATCCCTATTTAGATTTTCCATACTGAAAAGATTTGCTTCAATTATTTTCATCTGGTTTCTGCATATATATTATTCCATTTAATCAGGAAAATGACGTTATAGCTACTCATGTTGATACCATGGCGTCGGATGATCTATAATTTCAAAGTCCACAGTAGAATTATTTGAATCGAAACCCACGGCAACTCTTTCCAGTGACTGACCGCTGTATTTAGTTAACCCTATACCGCCAAATCCTCTATCAACCTCTTTTTCTATATCTTTCAGGTGCGTCGAAAAGGAGGCGAACTCCACGCCATCGACGACTGACTCGATAGCAATGCCGTCAACATAATTCAGATCACTACCGTCGGTAATTAGAATCACATCCATATTAAGACCTATTCCAAAATCATTTCGGCTGCCCACTTCGATATTTTCAAGATTCGGCACATCAGGGTTGTCATAATCTCCATAGTCCATACTGTTTACAAATTCCCAATCGGCATGAGAAAGGTCAACACTTTCCGGTAAAGGAAAATTTGGTATATTTGTATGGTCCATAGCATCGATCGCTACAACCACAAAGGCACCGGGAGGCATCGGATATTCGTGCCCTGTTAAAGGTTCTCCCGGAAACTGAAATATCGCTGACGGCCATGCCAGCAAATGATAAATCCGGACAATAAGCATGCCGTCATAATAAATCGTATCTTCGGAAGAATTATATAATTCAATAAATTGATCTTCATAATAGTGGTAATTATTTGGTGGACCGACAGAGTAAATTTCATTGATTTTCAGTCCCGGCTGCGCACCGGATGCAATCGTGTAAATAGTATCGGTTATCGCGTTATCGATAATCGATGTTTCTGTGGGTGTTATTAGAGTTGAAGCGACTACCGAAACCGTGTCTAGTGCAATGGAATCAAGCGCCGAAGGCACAATCGCGGTGGATTTTATCGAAACAAGATATTCTGCGTATGGAACGTTTTCGAAAGTAACCACGCCGCAGGAATCCGTAACGCCGTTAAACGAAGCAATATTATAATCATAGGTTTTTATAGTAACCGGAATAGAGTTCAGGAAGTGATCTTCAAATTTAACATACAGGGTTAAGTTCAGTGAACTATCGACTTGAGTAGGTTGTTCTTTGAAACAAGCTGAAGCCATAAATATTAAAAACAACAGTAGAAATGGTGTTTTCATTCCCCCCAAACGCTCCAAAAGCCCCTCGTTCCCAAACTGAGTTTGAGAACGTGAAAATGTATGACAGCTACTCATGCTGATACCCCGGCGTCGGATGATCTATAATTTCAAAATCAACCGAGGAATTATTGCTGTCAAAACCGGCTGAAATTCTTTCAATGGACTGTCCGCCATATTTTATTATCCCTACGCCGCCAAATCCCCGGTCAAGTTCAGCCTCAATTTCTTTCAAATGATCTGAACTGACATGATACTCTACACAATCAATAACCGAATTGATATTGATCCCGTCCATGTAATTAACGTCGCTGCCGTCGGCGATTAGTATCACATCATTAA
>QNCV01000184.1 GCA_003645845.1 Fidelibacterota bacterium
AACTCCTTGACACTTACTTCATGACTTGAACGGTTCTTTAATTTCTCGGCAATAGGCAAAAAAACCAAATTGGCAAGGAAAGAACCATAAAAGGTTGTAATCAGCGCTACGGCCATTCCCATTCCGATTGTTGAGGGATCTTCCAGATTTTTTAACATGGTGATTAAGCCGATCAGGGTTCCAATCATTCCAAAGGCCGGAGAATATGTCCCCATCGTAAGAAAAATCTGTTGACCTCGTTTATGCCGGCTTTTTAAATAGATCAGCTCAGTCTCCATAACCGCTTTAATTGTTTCAGGTTCCGTCCCGTCAACAGTCATTTCCAGGCCGGTACGCATAAAATCATCTTTAATTTTACCCAGTTCCTTATCCATTGCCAAAATGCCGTTTTTACGGGTAATCTGCGCCAGGTCAACAAATTGTTGAATAATTTTGACTTCTTCGTGATTATTGACACGAAAAGCATTCTTGACGACTTTCATCACACCGATAACTTCTTTAAGCGGAAAACTTACCAGCGTTGCGGCAAGAGTCCCGCCGGCGACAATCATCATGGATGGAATATGGATAAAAATCTCGGCATTCCCGCCACTGACAATCTGGGAAATAATAAAAAACAGCCCTAATGCAATTCCGATAATCGTTGCTAAATCCATGTCTGTCCCGGCCTGTTTTTAACAAAGACAATTTTACTATAAATCAATTCCAAAACTCTTTCTGACATTGGCGAGGATGGCTGCCTGTCCGGTCGACAGGCAGCCATTACCCTCAGTTGCTATCGCTTTAACCTGGATGTTTCATCAAAAACTTCCTCAAAGGTTGTGATAACCCTTGACGCTGCCTGATAAGCGCGCTGTGCTTCTATCATTTTAGTAAACTGATCAGCAAGGTCAACCGTTGACAGCTCTAATGAACTCGGCTCAATTGTAGAATTCTGACTTTCCGCTGTTCCTATTTGAGCAATACCACTTTCGTCAGTCGCGACATAGCTGCTGTCTCCGATTTTTTGCAGCCCGGTCGGGTCTTTAAAAGTGGCCAGGGCAATTTGAGCCAGTTTGATTTCTTCGCCGGTCCCGAAAGATCCGATGATTGAGCCGTCCGATTGAATTGAAAAACCGTTCAAAGATTCGGAGGCCCTGCCATCCTGCTCGCGTCCATAAAGAGTCGACACGGAATTATACTGACTCAAGCCGGTGAAACCGCCGCTAGCCTCACCGCGAATCCGGATACTCATCTCTTCGGCACCATTCTGGGGATCGATTGTGACAGCGTCAACGCCACCATCATAAATAAATGACAAAAAATTTCCGCTATTATCAAAAACCGCTCGACCACTGCCGCCTCGTATAATTTCTTCGTTATCGGCGCCGGTTACGGTCCAGACCCAGGTTCCCTCATCTTTAGTCTTTACAAAATCGACAGTAAGGTTATGACTCTTTCCAAGGCTGTCATAAACTATAATTGAAGTGGTGGCGCGGCCGGTATATCCAGCCGTTTCATTTACAAAACTGGGTACTGTAAGCTGTCCGACATTATCGGAATCTGCCGTAAATGAAATTGTCGTACTACTGTCACCTTCTTCAATATCAGTCAGAGTAATAATTCCATCAACAATTGCAGCCGTTGAACTTCCTGCATATTCCGTATTAAGAACATTCAGTAAATCGCCCAGTGTGGTGCCGTCATTGGCGCTTCCGTAGATAAATGAAGCATCAACCTCATCACCGTTCTGCAGCTTCCCGTTGATGGAAAATGAGTCATCATCTTCCAAATCGGTTGTTACCTGAAGAAGATCATTAAATTCCGTGGTTGCAGTCGCATTAATTCCCGAAGTAGAATTGTCGCCGTCATTGAATCCAATCTCACTGAGAACATCATTCGAACCGCTGTTCAATGTCAAAATTGTACCGGAAAGACCATCCGTACTGCGGATTTTCAGGGAACCATTATAATTAACGGCTTCAACCAAATCCTCTAAGTCCGTACCCTCAATCTGAGAATTAATTTCTGTTACAAGAGCATCCGCATCTGCATATACTCCCGGACTCAAAGTAATAGTCTGTGTTGTGGATTCATCGTATTTCGGGTTCAGAGTAATTTGAAATTCATCATTTACCCCCGCGGCCACATTAAGGGGATAAGTTACCCCTGAAGTCGTTAAATGAGCTTTCTGGGTAAATTCACTGCCGGTGCTCCAGACTTCTGCAATTGATTTCAGACCGGCATTCAAATTGCCGGATAACCAGATATTTTCCGTAGCATCAGCTGCTAATACCAGATTTGAATCAATAACAATGTCACCCAACGATGATGTTCCGCTTCCGCTTCCGGTGGAACCGATATTTTCCATCCAACCCTGAACCGCATATCCGGAGCTGGTAACCAGTTTTCCATCCACATCAATCTTAAAAGCGCCGTTTCTGGTGTAAACCTGCTCGTCACCTGCTTTAATGACGAAAAAACTATTTCCCGTAATGGCCAGATCGGTAGCATGTCCGGTATAGGAAATATTCCCCTGGCCAAAAGAAGTTTCGGTCACACCAGTAACCGTTCCAAGTGTCTCCACAAAGGTCATCCGGCTGGTTTTGTAACCGATTGTGTTGATGTTGGCAATATTTTCACCAATCAATTCCAAGCGTTGCTGCTGCTTGGCTAATGCTGCAATAGGTACATGAAACGAAAACATAATTTCTCTCCTTTTTTTTCATCCGTATCAGTCGGTCAACGGATGGAGAGCCTCCCTCAAAGGGGTCCGGCTCTGTTGTTTGTTACACAATAGCCACACTGTCAATATTGGTAAACACATTTCCAATGGTTTGCTCCTTCGACATGGCCGTTATAACAGTCCGATTATTAACGCTGACGATATAGGCAGTATCGTCAAGTAACAATAGCGAACTGCGGGCTCCTTTTTCTTCAACGTTTTTTAAGCCCTGCTCAATTCTGTCCAGATCCGAGACACTGAGATTTATTTCTCTTTCGCTGATCCGCTGTAAGGCATGAGCAGAGAATTTCACGCCACCGTTTTCATCGATCTTGTGTGCCAAAATATCGGCAAAATTACCGATTTGTTTGGCAGTGTCTCCTGCTGCACTTTCCGGCAAATTCGAAATCTTCGCGGGAGCGATCCTCCCCGGTCCCGACAGATGGACATTACGTTGAATTTGAAGATCCTCAACCTTCATTTGATTCATCTCCATTTTCTCCAATCTCATACACCATTGAAAAGGGTATTTCACGATTGGAAATCATCATCATGGCAGCGCCATTCACATAGCGAATACCCGTGATATATCCGGACATCATCTCTTCCACATCGACACTATCACCATTAATATCGGTGGCGCTTACCGTAAACTGGTACTCTGCATCGGGAAGTGTTTCCCCGGCATCATTCTTCATATCCCAATCAATCTCATGTTCTCCGGCTGTTAAATCACTCATCGTCATGGTCCGAACCGTATTTCCTGAACTATCCGAGATCGTGATTTTGACATCTTTTGCCGAGTCGGAAAGATCGAACGACAGATGTGCATTTCCGTCTTCATTAATCAGAACATAGTCACCGTATCCTTTGGCATCTTTACCAATAAACGTTGTTGCCAGGGTATTGCTGATTGACTGCGTTAGAATCGTATTGATATTGATAGATTGTTCCAGATTACTATCAATATTTTCGAGCTGTTCAACCGTTGAGAACTGGGCAAGTTGACTGGCAAATTCCTGGTTATCCATAGGATTCATCGGATCTTGGTACTTCATCTGAGTAACCAAAAGAGACAGAAAATCATCTTTAGCCAGAATCGCCTGACTCGTTACGGAATTTCCGGTGTCTGTTGTCATATCGGTCGCGGCAGATTCTATTACCTCAATGGACATTTTGCACCTCCTTTCTAATTAATTATGCAATATATTCCACGGTATTATACCCATAATCATGAATTACGGGATGTTGAGAATTATCACGAACCTTTTCCCCGATTGTATAATTATTGGATTCGGATGAGTTAAAGGATCTCTTTTTATGTTGCGGTGAACGATTTCGATTTGAGTCATTCATCTGAACATTTAACATGTCGAGATCAATATTCTTATGGGCCAGTTGTTCTGTAATGCCTGGTATCAATTTTTGAAATTCGTTAAACACATTTTCCGAATTAACCAATATCGTCCCCTGATTGATACCATCCTGTCGGCTAAAATGCATTTCGATTTCGCCCATCTCGCCCGTGTCGACCCGAAAGTTTACATGGTACTTTTGATTAACGATTGACCTTTCGACCATATCGACAATTCTGCTAACCACTGTGGCCGTTGCCATACGTGAAAATCCGTTAACGGTTTTCGGCTGGATTATTGTTTTTTCCATCATCTTTTGTGGCCAGTGCTGATTTTCCGGATTCTCTGATGTTTGGGGCTGACGTGAACCGGCCGCTGAGGATGCAACTTTGCCAACTTTTTCCCGGCTGCTCACCGATTCCGAATCAACGCTATTCTTTGCAGAATTCTGTTCACGGATTGTGGCACCCTGGGCTTTGGATGGACTGTCAGTTTCATTATTCTGCGTCACAATATTTTTCGGTGTTCCTGATTTCGGGCGCTGTAACACACCATTCATTCCATCTTTCGGTTCATCTGTTATCTTTTCAGCCTGGTTCACGATTTCAGTATCCTGATTGCCGGGACTTGCCGGATTTATACGGACTGACGATATTTCCTGTTTCGGTCCGGCCGTTAACGGTTTAACTTCCCCGGAAGATGGTTCGGAACGAACCGTAGTATTCAGTATTTTTGCATTCAAGGAAGTTAATTTACGACCGGCCTCCATGGTCTCTGGACTAACCATTTTACTCTCAGACACCGCCGCATTAATGATCTGCCTATTAATAGTATTATCCGTCTCCCGGCCAGATTTTCCCGTTGAATTCGTCGTTGTCTGAACATCATTATGAACCGATACTGGGGATTTTTTTTCAGTCACAAATGTCTTTACGGATTCTTTCTGAATAACCCGGTTAACTGCAGAATTTATCTTTTGCCTATGGTCTGCTGGCAGACCACTTTGCGCCAGAATAGATTTCGAACTTTGTTTTCCATCAGGCTGGAAAATCTGATCCGAAGGATTTATCTTCATTTGTCCCGCCAGATTGCCCTTTTGAGCGTTTTCTGCAACCGGGTGGACCTGCTTTTGTCCGGTAGCCGATTCATTTAAACCGGGTGAATCTGCTCCTTCAGCCGTGTTAGTTTTAACAGCAACCTCAGTCGATATCCCGGAACGATGGACCGTTGATTTGTCCACAGATATTTTTTCACTATTCAAATCAGAGCCGGGAACCATAATATTGTTATTTTGATTTACGGTTTGACGAACCGATAATCCATTATTCCGAGCTGTCACCCTTTGAGCAATATTTCCGACCGATTCGGATTGTACAATCGTCTTATCCTTTTCAGCAATTCTTTTACCATTCTCAAAAGAGGTTGCATTTTTTTTCAATCGGCCGACGCCGATAATTTCTGAATGATCCCTAACGGGAACAGTATTAACAACAGTGATCTGCCCGA
>QNCV01000185.1 GCA_003645845.1 Fidelibacterota bacterium
AAGCCGCCGGTACAGGATTCGGCGGTTGCAACGGTAATCTTATGATTAATTAATCGCTCTGCAATAACGGATTCCAATGTGTCATCATCGAAACCATAAATGTTATCTTTTAATATTTGTGATAGTTCCCGAATTGCATCATTCAGAATCGATTTATCGCCATTGTGACATAATAACGAAATATCGACTTCGGGAAATCGGGGCAAAATCGAAACCCTTATATCGGAGTGTCGGGAAATCCACTGCTCAATATTTCCAAACAGGACCGATTCCGGAACACCTGTGGTATGAACTGTTCTGATGTAAATATTCCGGTTGGATCCTTTCCGCAGCTCCGGCAAAATGGACTGCATAAACATATTTTTCATTTCCACAGGTACGCCCGGCATGAAATAATAGCGTTTTCCGTATTTGGAAAATTTCAGTCCGGGAGCCGTCCCGTTCAGATTTGGTATCAATACCGCCTTTTCCGGAACAAGAGATTGATTCCTGACGGAAATTCTATTTACCGGCACTCCCCTTTTTCTGAAGAGTGTTTCGATCTGTTCCCGGACTTCTGTGCTTGGGCCGATCTGGGAATCAAAATAGTCCGCCGTAACTCGCATGGTAATGTCATCATGGGTCGGTCCCAAACCACCCGTACACAGGACAACATCAATATCTGCGGCAACACTATCCAGAGCATTAATAATGCTCCCTTTCTTATCGCCAACGACCTGGATTGATTCGGTCGGTATTCCGATACCGATTAATTTTTCCCTGATGAATACCGAGTTTGTATCGGAGGATATTCCGTTTAACAGTTCATTCCCAATCGCAATAATGGCCGCCTTCATCTAAATGACCCAGATGAAAATATTAACCAATATTGCAGTTAATAGTCCGGCAGCGATGTCGTCCATCATAATGCCAAAACCGCCGCTCATCTGTTCAAGCTTCTTGATGGGGAAAGGTTTGGTAATATCAAATATTCGGAACAAAACAAAGGCTGATATTGCAAGAATGAAGTAATTTGAACCATTCGTCTTCGGTAATAATGCCAGCGCCAGCCACATTCCGGCAACTTCGTCAATAACTATGAACGAGGGGTCTTCAACCCCGGATTTTGTCTCAGAAAGTCCGGAAACATAAATCCCGATCAGAAAGGCCAGGCCGACAATCAGAATCCGGATAGCCACTGTCTCTACCGGTATCACCAACCAGATTACTAAAGCCAGTAAACTGGCCCATGTTCCGGGAGCAAAGGGCAAATAACCGACATAAAAAAATGACGCCAGTGTGTTGATTATGCAATGTTTATTCAAGACTTAAATAAATATTCTTTAATTACTTTGCGATTGACGATAATATATTCCACACCGGTCCACACTGTAAAGATTGTCACCAGTAGCATCAGAATATAAATAATCGGATAATCTTCCAGGATCTTGACGTAATTTGAAATTCCTAAAAATATTTTCCAGCGTTGAGTTATGATATACACGAGAATAAAACAGACAACTCCGACCTGGGCGCCCGTTTTCGCCTTGGCCGACATCCGGGTCACCATCGTATTATCTTTGGCCGACATGAGAATACGGATTCCTGTCACCACAAAATCTCTCAAAATTACCAGTATAACCATCCAGAGTGGAATCAGGTCCATAACAACAAAAGAGATAAATGCCGCCGACATCAGAACTTTATCCGCCAGAGGATCCAGAAATTTACCCAGGGCAGTCACTTCGCTGTATTTTCTGGCAATGTACCCGTCGTACGCATCGGTGACGGATGCCATAATAAATATCAGCAATGCCAGAATTTCAAAATAATCCTTTCCGGCAAATAAAAAGTAAATAAACAGCGGCGTCAGTAAAATTCGAGCCGTCGTAACTAAATTGGCACGTGTAAATATTTGTGATTTCATGATAGAGTTGTTCTACCTTCCAGTGCTTTAGTTAATGTTAGTTCATCCGCAAATTCCAGGTCAATCCCCATGGGTAATCCCTGTGCAATACGACTGATCCGAATACCCTTATCTTTCAATAATTTTGATAGATAAAGAGATGTGGTTTCGCCATCTCTCGTCGGGTTAATGGCAAATATAATCTCATGGACACCTTTGAGACGCGGCATTAAATCGTCAATATGAAGGTCATTGGGGCCGATTCCATTCAGTGGTGACAAAACCCCACCGAGAACATGATACAATCCCCGGTACCGTCCTGTTTTTTCAATCGCCAGAACATCCATGGCATCCTCAACAATGCAGATGGTATTGTGATCCCGTTTGGGATCGGTACATATATTACAGGGATTGTTTTCGGTAATATTATGACACAATCCGCATTCACCGATCCGATCCTTAACCTCAATAATCGCTTTAGCCAATGCAACCGCATCGTCCCGCGGGTTCTTTAAAATAAAGAAAGCAAGTCTCTGCGCCGATTTCTTACCGACTCCCGGAAATCGGGACAATTGATCAATCAGCATTTGCAGGGATTTAGGCAGTGAGCTCATAGGCCCGGAATCTTCATTCCACCTGGTAAATTTGGTAATAATCCGCCTGTCAACTCCGCCATCTTTTCCTGAGATAGTTCCTGGGATTTTGACAGAGCCTGATTGGTTGCTGCAACGATCATATCCTCAATCATTTCGATATCGTCGGAGATGATCTCCGGATCGATTTTTACTGAAAGGATTTCCTGTTTTCCATTCGCAACAACCGTCACCATACCGCCACCCGAGGTACCCTCAACGGTCAGGTCAGCCAGTTCATTTTGTATTTCTTCCATCTGCTTCTGCATCTTGGAAAACTGTTTCATGATATTATTCAGACCACCCTTGGGTATCATATCTACTCCTTATGTTGGGATTATTTCACCGCCAAAAATATCCATAACTTTTTTTGTCATGGAATTCAGTAAATCCTCATTCTGGTTTTTCATGTTGTCAGATTTATCCTCAATACATTTAATTTTGAGCGATTGACCAAGTATCTTCTCGATACAATTTTCGACGATTGATGCCTTTGCCAGGATACTATTCAAATGAAAAGTCTCACCGTTGCGGAAAACAATGGTCAGAACCTTTCCCCTGATCGATTCAGGTTTTCCCACACTGAGAAATGAGGATAACGACGGGTTGGTTTCACCTACAAGGTCCGCAATTGCACTCCATTTGTCCTTGATCCGTCGAATATCCAGAGCCGGTTTGTCTTTTTCTTCCTCCTGGGAATCTTTTTGAACCGCCTGATCAGTGACTTTGTTTTCCACCTCATTTATTACTGGAGATTTATCGGATTCATTCTTGCGCTCATCTTCTTTGTTTTTCGGTGGGGAAATATCCGCTCTGCTATTCGGTTCCGATGAGCCGGTATTAAAGAGGCTCATTGTCTCTTTGACGGTATATCCGGGTGACGGAATGGGTGGATTCTTAATCGATGCGAGAATATCTTCAACGGTTACCGTCTTGGGCATTCCCCCCATCCGAAGTAAGGTTAATTCAAGATGCATTCGTTGATTTAAGGAGGTTTTCAGCGTCGCCAGAGCGTCGGTCAGGATCTTTATCAGACGCAATAAATCCGGCGCTTCCCACTTCTCGGATTCAGTCAGATAGCGTTTTTTGACATCGTCGGGGAGATCAAGCATATCGACAGATTTCGTCGCAGCAGCAATCAATAGATTCCTAAAATGCTCGGTGAAGCCGGTCAGAAACTCCGTTAAATTAATCCCATCATCGATGATATTTCCGGCAATCCGAAACAACGCCGCCGTATCATTATCGAATATCTTATTTCCTATATCGATGTAATATTCATAATCGATCAGACTGAGTATCTTTTTGGCATCATCCGGAGAGACGGAATCGCCGGAAAAAGCAATCAGTTGATCCAACAGACTTTCGGCATCCCGCATTCCCCCTTCGGCTTTTTTAGCAACAAGCAAAAGGATATCATCGCTGATGTCTACATTTTCACTCTGTGCTATTTTCCTCAGATGCTGAACAATGGCTTTGCTGGAAATCCGACGAAAATCATATCGCTGACAGCGTGAAATGATCGTTGCCGGTATTTTGAGGGGTTCCGTAGTGGCAAATATGAAAATTACATGGCTGGGCGGTTCTTCCAGCGTTTTCAGAAGTGCGTTAAACGCCTCCTTTGTCAGCATATGCACTTCATCGATAATGAAGATACGGTATTTTGAATTGGAAGGCGGATATTTGACATTTTCACGAAGATCGCGAATTTGATCGATCCCGCGATTGGAAGCGCCATCGATTTCCAGAACATCCATACTGCGGCCGGCGGTAATCTCAACACAGTTCTGGCAAACATTACAGGGATCAATCCCCTGCGGGTTCAGACAGTTCAGGCTTTTTGCCATAATTCGGGCAGTGGATGTTTTTCCAATCCCCCGTGAACCGGTAAAGAGATAAGCGTGAGAAATGCGATTCGATTTGATGGCATTCTGCAATGTTGAGCAGATATGTTCCTGCCCAATAACTTCATCGAATCGCTGGGGTCTGTATTTTCTGGATATTACTTGGTAACTCATAATGTCTTCTGGCTATGCACCAGGCATTGAATCAGCTTTTTGTCACCTGATAATGATTGACAGCTCGCTTTCGGTGATTTTGCGGCACATAAATGAATCGGCTACCGCTGCTCCCTTCCGGGCCTGACGGGGTTTACCAACCTTTTATTGCGCAAAATGGAAAGTGTCAACACCACATATCACATCAGGATAACTGAAGCACGACCCGCTGCCTGGCATCCATCCTGCTATAGCGGTTTGCAGGTTACAGGGCACCGCTGGCTCCCCATGTAGCATAGCCATATCTAATTTACTCAAAAATCTGTGGAGCTGATGGGGATCGAACCCACGACCTCAGCATTGCGAACGCTGCGCTCTCCCAGCTGAGCTACAGCCCCATTCAAAAATCGAACTCGAATTTATTAAAAACCGAGCACGTTTCAAAAAGCTAAATCACTTATTTTTCTTTCTGAACCAGCCCCGTTTTTTAGGCTTTTCGGTTTCTTCAGCCGCTGCGTTTTCCGCTTCCTTTTCCGATTCTTTTCTCTTGCGTTCCAGCATCTCGATCCGCTTTTCAAATTCACTCATATTCGCAAATTCCTCTTCCGATTCCAGGTTTTCTTCCGAGGAATCCTCTTTCTCGTTTTCCGGTGATATTTCAGATGCATTTTTCGCGCTTGTCTCTTTTAACCGCTGATTTTCAAGTACTTCGAGTTTATCAAGCATGCGGACAACTTCGGCATTGAAATCAATAATGGTTTTTTCCAGCCGTTTCATCAATTCATCGGCCATACGTTTCCCATAACTCTGCCCGATATTATCCAGGATATCGTCTAATTTATGTTTCAGATATTCGCTGCGTTTCTGAGCCTCACTGAAATCCGCTTGAGGAATCGGTTTTTCCGGCTCTTTTTCGGTATTTCGATCCGTTCTGCGGTTTAGTCTTGTTCTGCGCGGGTCCGCCATATTTTCCCTTTCAACTTTTTAAAAGTATAGGTTAAACGTCCAATAGAGTCAAGCCTTTTTATCTTACT
>QNCV01000186.1 GCA_003645845.1 Fidelibacterota bacterium
CTGCCAAAAAATGGGTCGCCTATGCCGTGGCTTCAGTATCGGGTACAATATTGGCGGTTTGTTCCTGCACCGTCCTTCCTCTTTTTTCCGGGATTCACAAACGGGGCGCCGGGCTTGGTCCGGCAATCGCCTTTTTGTACAGCGGTCCGGCGATCAATATCCTGGCAATTATCCTGACGGCCAGAATTCTGGGTGCGGAGTTGGGTATTGCGAGGGTTGTCGGCGCTGTTCTGTTCAGTGTTGTGATCGGCTATACGATGCACCTGATCTATCGCAAAGAAGAGCAGACCAAAGCCGAGGCCCAGATGGCAATGCCGGAACCGGAAGAATCCCGTCCCATCTGGCAAACAGCGATTCATTTCTTTACACTGATACTGATTCTCATTTTTGTAAACTGGGGGCGACCGGACACAAACGCCGGCACTTGGCATTTTATATTTACCAATAAATGGCTGATCACCGGAATTTTGGGTCTTGGGTTGGTTTTGTCATTAATCTACATAATTAAAATAAAACTGTCTCATGTCATCTTCGCGACGATACCCGTCATTGTCCTGGCGTTCCTCTTTCCTGGGAATCCGATTGTTGCCTTTACCACTGCTGTTATTACTCTAAGCATCATTCTTTCGATTAATGACGGCGAGCCTTCCGAGTGGATGTCGGCCAGCTGGGGTTTTGCCAAACAGATACTCCCCTTATTAGCAATGGGTGTGTTGGTTGCCGGTTTTCTGCTGGGCGGCCCGGAAAACGGGCAGGGTGTCATTCCCAACCGATGGATCGCTTCACTTGTGGGCGGAAATTCCGTATTCTCTAATTTCTTTGCGTCGATTGCCGGAGCATTCATGTATTTTGCCACATTGACCGAGGTTCCGATTCTGCAGGGGTTGATTGCAAACGGCATGGGCAAAGGGCCGGCGCTGGCGCTGTTGCTTGCGGGGCCCGCTCTATCACTGCCGAACATGTTGGTCATCCGCAGCGTCATCGGTACACAGAAAACATTGGTATATGTCAGCCTGGTTGTGGTTATGGCCACAATCTCCGGAATGATTTATGGGACTATTTATTAGACAGAATAATTCCGGAGGAATCTCTTTGAGACAAGATTTACAAGATAACTTAAATGCAAAATCGACTGAATAATAGAAGATCAAAATTCGAGGTTTATGTGCGAGAAAATATTTTGCAATAGGAAATTGAGGTCTCTGTTGAGAAAAAACATATCATAAATATCTTGTTATCATATCCGAAAAAAGGAGACAAAATAACACGATTTTCAGGATAATTAAATGAAGAATCAACTCAGTAAAACAACTTATATTCAAAATTTGTGTACATGGGAAAATTATAGAGTTGGAAATTAATAACTCAATTTAAAATAACAATTCATGCTAATCTTGTCTCAAAGAGATCCCTCTGGGATTATCATGTTATAAGAAAGAATCATCATGAAAATACTCATTCTTTGCACCGGAAATTCCTGCCGCAGTCAGATGGCGGAGGCCTTTCTGAAATCTTTCGACGCCGATCTGGAGATCAAATCTGCCGGCACCAAACCTGCGGAGCGAGTCAATCCTTATGCAATCAGGGTCATGGCAGAGGTTGGCATCGATATTTCCCTGAACCAGACCAATCATGTGGACGAATATCTGAATGACGATTTCGATTATGTCATCACCGTCTGTGACCATGCCCGAGAGACCTGTCCGATTTTCCTGGGTAATGTAAATCATCGTCTGCACATGGGGTTTGATGATCCGGCAGAAGCAACCGGATCTACTGAAGAAATATTAGCTGTTTATCGCAAAATCAGGAATGAGATTAATACCCGGTTTTCAGAATTTTACACCCTAAACTTAAAAAAAGAACAGAAGGAGTAATCCAATGCTGAATGTAATCGTTCTCGGGTCCGGTTGCCCGAATTGCAAAAAGGTGGAACGGCTTTGTTATGACGTGGCTTCCGAAAACAACCTCAATATGAACCTGGAGAAAATCACCGATTTCAGAAAATTCGCCGATTACGGGATTATGTTCACCCCCGGTTTGATAATCAATGGAAAGGTCATGGCCAGCGGAAAAATCCCAACCAGGGCAACCCTGACGCACTGGATGATCGAAGCCGACAAAGGATAATATTCTCTAAAATCAGGAAGAGTACCATGAAAAAATCAATAAAAATGAACAAAATAAGTAAGAAAACTTACTCTGAGTTCTCTGTAATCTCTGCGGTTTATAAGTTAATCAGGTCAACAGAAATTACTTCAGAAAACAGACAAATGATTAAAAAAGTATTTGGAAAACGGGGGAATGATTTGTATCTTTATGCAAGTAAGTACTTACTTGTTAACTGGGGGAGCGATGAAAAGGGAATCTACCGAAGTCAGACAGAAACAAATTAAAAAAGCGGTACTTGAGATTATCGCCGAAAAGGGACTGCACAATGTCTCCACCCGCAACCTGGCAAAACAGGTCGGTCTGAGTGAAGGAGCGCTCTTCCGGCACTTCCCCACCAAACGGGCCATTATCAAAGGCATTATGGATGATGTGGCTTCCGATTTGATTGGCTCCCTGCGTGAAATTGCTCTAAGTTCTAAAAATGTCGAGGAAAAATTGTTTGATTTCCTTTGCCGAAATGTTCAGTATCTTAAGAAAAACAAAGGCATCACAATTTTACTCTTTTCAGAAGCAACCCATTTGGGTGATGAGGAGCTAAAGGATGCACTTAATAAAATATTAACCGCCCAGAAACAATTTGTCAATGACATTATCCAACAGGGAATAAGCGAAGGAATCTGTGATGAAAATCTGAATCCCGAAGATGTTGCTTTACTCTATATGGGAATACCAATTACCCTGAACATCGAGTTAGTTTTGAATAAAAATAATTTTAATTCGGATAATTTCTGTAAGAGAATGTATTCTGTAATGATAAAGGCTATAAAAAAATAAATTTTTCTGATGTTATTTGTAAAAAGATACTTTGTATTGAATAGAGAGTAATGAATTTGTCATTTTACTATTTTATAGAAAGGAGGTGAGACTTATGTGGCAAGCATGGATTAATTTCATTCTGGGCTTGTGGATTATCCTTTCCGGTATCATTGTCAACTTGGGAGTAAGCGTTAATTACATTATTGTCGGTGTCGTTATAGCCCTGCTGGGTTTCTGGACTTACAAACAATGGCATGGAGTTGTGATTGGTATCCTGGGTTTATGGTTGATACTTTCCGGAATCGTGACTTCACTGATTTCACCGGTAAATTTAATCATTTCAGGAATTGTAATTGCAATTTTGGGTATTTGGCAGGCAATGGCAAAGCCAAAATAGCAGTCGCAACTGTCTGAAAGAGCTGGGGCTGTTTTTTTTATCAGATTATATGTCATTCCGAACGCTGTTTTGAATTTTGTGATTACTTTATTATTCACTTATTGAGAAAGACATGACAGATACTTTAGATAAAAATGACAGCCCTGGTTTAACATTTTGAGATTTGAAATAATGTGATTTTAACCAAGTAAAATATTTTTTCGATAATTGATGGTTTCATTAAAAAAGGAGAAGAAGAATGATACAAATTCCTGAATGGGTATTTGAATTTCATGGACATCGCTGTCCGGCAATGCCGATTGGCTATCGAGCCGGATTGGCTGCAATGAAAAAACTGGGTGTGGAGAGAGCCAGCAACAAAGAGCTCTATCTGATCTGTGAAAACGGACCGTCCCATGCGACGGCCTGTTTTTTAGACGGCGTCATGGCGGCAACCGGCTGCACTTATGGCAAAGGCAATGCCGAGAAATTAAACCATGGTAAAAACGCAATCACCCTGATTGACCAAAAAACAAACAGAGCCGTGCGGGTGACGATGGTCAAGGAATTTCAGAAAAAAGGGCTGGCGTCGGAATTTGTGGAATTACGCAGGCAAAAAGTAGAACCGAAAGATATTCCGCCGGAAGTATTGAATCCCCTGCTGGAAAATATTCTCAAAGCGAATGATGAGGAGCTGTTCATTGTGAGCGAAATCTTTCAAAGTGACCACAAACCACCGAAGGGAACATTCAACTGGTACGAATGTGATATTTGCAGTGAGATTGTTTTTGAAAACACAACAAAAATGGTGAACGGAAAACCGGTATGTGTCCCGTGTTTTGAAAAATTATAAGAGTGAAATAAACAGGATTGGCGTCATGGGCATAAGAAGCAGGCATATTAGGTTTGCAGACTGCCAATCCTGTTTTTCTAAAAAAATATAGGACTGGATAATGTTAACAATTCTGATTGCAGCGCTGGTTGTCTTCATTTTTACAACAGTACTTACAATTGCAGGCGTGGGAGCGGCATTTATCCTGATTCCGGCATTTTACTGGCTGGGAATTCCGCTTCGTGAAGCCATGGCGGTGGCTCTGCTCTTAAATTCGATCAGTATGATATTTGCCTCCCGCACTTATATCAAACACAAATTAGTAGTTTTCAAAACATCAATTCCTATCATCATTATTGCCGTGATATTTTCCCCATTAGGCGCTTATTGCAGCCAATTTGTGAATCGTGAGGTGCTGCTCTGGCTTTTCATCGGATTTTTAGTCTTTGCCGGTTCAATGATGATGTTTTACCATGCCAAAGAACAGGAAAAAGCCCGAAGCGCCAAACAGGAATTAGCGTACGGCCTGGGCGTAGGTACCCTGGCCGGTTTTTTAGGCGGTCTCCTTGGAGTCGGCGGCGGCAATATCATTGTGCCGGTGCTGATCTGGCTTGGTTTTGATCCTAAAAAAGCCAGCGGTACAACGGCCTTTATCGTCATTTTTTCTTCTTTTGCCGGATTTCTCGGACATGCCTCATTTGGCAATATCAATTGGCAACTGCTGCTTTTCGCCGCTATCGCTTCAATTGCCGGGGCTATTTTGGGTGCGCACCTGATGCATGCAAAGTTGAAAAGCAGACAGGTAAAGTGGATTATCGGACTTGTCCTTTATGCGATTGCATTAAAAATGATATGGGGACTGGTTTTTTGAAAAAGCATTTTGTTGAGATCGGTTTAATCGTCATCTCAGGAATTATGTCTTGTTAAAATATGCTCAAATCTTAAATTTACATTCCTTATTAAGGAATCTGTCATGGTTAGAACAATCCTTAATCCGATTATTTGGAAAGTTATTGTTGGGAAGCACGGCTGAAAAAGTTATCCGTAAATACGAAAAACCGGTTCTGCTTGTTCGCTGAAAATAAGAAAAACACAAAAATTGAGTGGCAAAATATAATGGTAGGATTAGGCCGAAGGACCCGGCAAAGCGAAGTTATTGTAACTCTGCTGTTCGCGATTATCCTTTATTCCTCTCCTGCCGCGGCAAATTCGTCCGGTGCGTTATCCGCTTTTTCCCCGGATATATTTCACTTTAAGAGTTATCTGCATCTTCGCTATAGTTTTATTCAGAAGGAATCACGTTATCCGATAGATGAAGGTAAATGGAGCCTTCGCAGATTCAAAGTAATAGTAAACTGGAGATTGAATCAAAACACTCAATTCTACTCACAATTCGTTTACAAAAC
>QNCV01000187.1 GCA_003645845.1 Fidelibacterota bacterium
CATGGAATGGGCAGGAGATGCTGGAAGGTCTGCTCATAAAGCTGGAAAACGTCACATTTCAGGAGAGCGGCACCTTTGCCGGCAACACCAATTACATTGTCAGCGACGGCGTTAATACGCTGAATATTCGCATCGATACGGACACGGACATGCCCGGCAATTCCATTCCCGGCGGCGCGGTTAATATCGTCGGTATACTGAGCCAGTATGACAACAGTTCGCCTTATAGCGAAGGTTACCAGCTTCTGCCGCGAACTTTATCTGACATTACAGAAGGAGGTCAGAGCGGTGGAGATTTCTATAGTTACTCCTTCGATCAGTCCGGAAGTGATCCACTGATGTCGACTTGGTCAACTGGAACAGGATCAATGGACTTACTTGAAAACAGAGGATTATACAAAGAAGGAACCGGATCGCTTCAATCTATCTGGAGCGTAAATCACAGTGATGAATGGGGGGGAACCACACAGATTATCTATAAACAAACAGCCCCTGTCGAAGAATACTTCAGTTTGGCAGACTCAGATTACTTAACACTTTGGGTTTTTAATACCGAACCTGCTTCCCAATCCGGGAAAACCTTGTTTGAATTTACACTTCTGGATGCCGACGAAAGATACGATGGAAATACCACTTCTGCGGAACATTGGGTTTATCGCAAGACAGGCGTTCTTGATATGGAGCCGGGCTGGAACCGGGTACGCATGCCCCTTATAGACAGAGGCTCTGAATTTCCAACAGATCAGGGATTCAGTGCGCCCGGCTGGAACGGAATTGTCAATAACGGTCGCTTGGACAAAGGCCGGATTGTCGGCTGGTTAATCAGCATTGTAACAGATAACACTCAAGTGGGTGAAACCATCAGCGGCGCGACTATCTTCGATCAGCTGGAGGCTGAAGTAAGCGCCGGCGGTGAATACACTGTCACCTTTCAGGCGGATTTGACTGAATTAATTGCCAGCGGCTGGTTTGATCCCTCTGATTCGGCAGACTCTGTTGTTGTGAACGGAGACTTTAACGGTTGGAGTTCTAACTCAAAAATGGTTCCCGATGGTACCAATCCGAATATTTATACCCATTCAGTCACGGTTTCGGGCATGCCCGGAGATGTAATCGCCTGGAAATTTCGGCTGCTGCCGAATACAAAATGGCTTAACTCCGGCTGGGAAAACATAGACAGCCGCCAGTTGACCCTCACCGGGGAGGATATTGTGCTTGATCCGATTGTCCCGGTGGTTAGTCCGCAAAGTTCCGTGACTTCACAGGATGTAACCGTCACTTTTTCTGTGGATATGTCCGGTTTAAATGACTCTTTTAGTGCTGTTTCGCTCCAGGGTGAAGCGGAACCGCTGAATTGGTACCCTGGTTCAACACCAATGTCCGATCCGGAAGGAGACGGTGTCTATACTGCAGACATTCTCTTTCCCGCCGGCACAGGCACAACGAATCAGTATAAATATACCGTACAATCGGCAACCGGCGATTGGACTTGGGAAACCTTCGAAGGAAATCGTGTGTTTAATATTGATGACGAATCCGACACCCAGGTTTTAGAAATCGATATTTTCAACAACCGCGGCAATGTTAGCGGCGGTTCGGTTTATTTCTCAGGACAGCATACCAGAATTCGTGTGACGGACAATAATCCCATTAACCCGGAGGCCAATCCCGGCGCTTATGTAATTACGGGGAATTCCATCACGGTTGAAGCCTGGGTGTTTCCGATGAACGTGCCGGCGAACGGCGGATCGGCAGTCCTTGTTTCCCGCCCTTATTACAATGCCGACCCCTGGTATGCCTATGAACTTCGCATCAATAATTATGGATCCGAAGATAAACCCTGTTTTGACTTTGCCGTCAGTGACGGCAGTCCTGGTGGCCTCAGCATCGGGGCTATGAACAATACACCGATTACTATCGGAGAATGGGCTCATGTAGCCGGCACCTATGACGGCAGTTCCCTGCGTCTCTATGTAAACGGAGACCTGGCCGCAGAAGTACCTTTTTCAGTAAATATCGGTACCGGCAATGCCGGTCTCTATATTGGCGGCCACTGGACAGGCTTTTTCAATGGCGTTATTGATGAGGTGAGACTGTGGAATGTTTGCCGCACTCAGAATGAAATCCGCACTGCCATGAACACAGCGCTGACAGGAAATGAAACCGGTCTGGCCGGATACTGGCCGCTGGATGAATTCACTACAGTCGGCGAAGTTTATCCTGTGGTGGCGGATTTGACCGACAATCACAATGACATGCAGGCTCAGTATGGCGCGGCATGGATAAGCGCCACGCCTCCTGATGGTATTCCGCAGATCGAACCCACTTTGATCGTGCATGACCTCTATGGAATCTCCGGAAATCTGTTTGGATACTATCCGGTTAGTACTGGCTGGCCAGAACCGGACATCAGCCTTGTCAGTGGTCCGGCTGGAATGGTTTTGTCGGAGAATCAGATAATCTGGACGGCCGGAGAGGCCGGGTTTTACGACATAACCCTGGAAGCCGTAAATTTCTCCGGCAGCGATCAGGCAACCTACAGTCTCTGGGTTGACGCTGTACCGGTCAATTATGCCAATCTGGAAAACAATACGTCTCTTACCATTTACAATAACGGTTTCATCGGTGATAATCAGGATGGATCAGGTATAGGCTTTCAATACAACAGCGTGAATGGTCTTTATAAAGGAAGTGTCATTATCGGACACGACACTGGTCAGGTATCCGGACAACTCTATGCACCGGAATTCGGCCCCCTGACTGAAGTCCATTCGGTACCCGGCTTATTGCCCGGGTTCGATCAGGCATTTCAAAGCCGTTTTAACGATCAGCGGTGTGAAAATCCGATCAACCTTGAAATCACCCAAAGAACCCATGTCAATTCAACTCCGCCGGATGATGATTACATGATTCTTGAATATAACATTCTGAATAAATCTGGCGCCGATTTAACCGGCATTTATGTCGGTCTGGCCATGGACTGGGATGTGGGCCCGGATCCGGCACAAAACCGGGGTGGATATGACTCAGAAAATAAAATCAGCTATGCCTTTAACAGCGATGAGCTGCCCTATTTTGGAGTAACAGCCCTGACCGGAAATGTATCCGGCCATAAAATCTGGTCTATTAATAACGGTAATATGGAAGGTAATGATGATTTTCTCTACGCCGGCTTATCGGAATTTACTCCGGAGCCTGAGGAAACGACAGATATTCGCGCTATTCTGGGAACCGGGCCTTACAGTATCCGCAGAGACAGTTCCATCACCGTTTTCTTCGCCGTAATAGGCGGTGATGATCTGGCAGATCTGCAAACAAACGCAGCAGCAGCTCAGGCGGTTGAACTCAGCAGTGAAGAACCCGAGATATCTCATTTCATACCCGTTTACTCCGGCAATCCCTATCTGGCCATGAATATCTATGTTACTGCCGCCATGATCGATGGCGTTACTCTGAACGCTGGTGACGAAATTGGAATTTTTGACGGTGATATCTGCGTCGGATCCGGTGTCGTGACCGGAAATTTCGATCCCTACTTGGCCATGGTGGCTTCAACTGACGATCCCACCACGACGGAAAAAGACGGCTTCACCGTGGGAAACCCGATCAGTTACCGTTTATGGGACCGGGTGTCAGACCTTGAAATCAGCAGCGTTCAACCCAGCTACAGCTCCGGTAACGGAACCTTTGGGTCTCAGGGGACGGCGGTGGTCAGTCTGTCCGGCAGTCTCAGTATTTCTCAAACTCTCAATCTTGCCCAAGGCTGGAATATCGTTTCCTTCTATGCAAAACCCGGTGACTGTGATATTCTGAATATATTTCAGGACCTTACGGCCAATGAAAACTTGATCAAGATTCAGGACGAGACCGGCAATGCGGTGGAAAATATCACCGGTATCGGCTGGGTCAACAACATCAACAATCTGGCCGCCACGGAAGGCTATTATGTCAAAGTGGCTTCCGATCAATCTCTGAGTATCGAAGGCAGTGGAATTACCCTGCCGCTGGACATACCTCTGTCAGCCGGCTGGAATATTATGGGCTACCCTGTCTCCTCTGCACAAAGCGCCCTGAACATCGTCCAGCCGCTAATTAACGACGGTACACTGCTGAAAGTTCAGGATGAGACCGGTAAAGCCATCGAAGAATTGCCGGTCATCGGCTGGCAAAACGGAATCGGTGATTTCAAGCCGGGCAAAGGCTATTACATCAAAACCAACAGTGCCACTGTCGCCACCGTTACTCAGCCATCCAAATCCGCCATCGCCAAATCTTCATCGGCAACAGACTCTGCATTACCGCCGCATCACTATCTGCCAATCACGACAACAAATCCCTACCTGCCGATGAATGTCTACGTCATGACAGCAGATGTTGAAGGAGAACCGTTGCAGGCCGGCGCCGAGATCGCCGTTTATTACCATGATAAATGCATTGCCGCGGCGGCGCTCTCCAACCCTCTCAGCGCCGCGAATACCTATCTGCCCCTTGTTGTCGGCGCCGATGACCCTCTCAGTGAAGAGATTGACGGTTTCGATGAAAACGCTCCTATTGCTTTTAAAATCTGGGATGGCCGCGAAGAGCTGCCGGTAATCGTCAAAACCGTCAGCTACGCCGATAATTCCGGACTCCTGAATTTCAATGCCCGAGGCACAATTGTCGTCAATCTGGAGGGACAGCGAATTCCGAAAGAGTACAGCCTGCATCAGAATTATCCCAATCCCTTCAACCCCAACACCACCCTGCGCTATGAATTACCGCAGGCGGGAAAAGTGGAACTCCGGATTTTTGACCTGCAGGGACGTCAGGTCAATCAGTTGGTTTCCGAAAATCAGCCACCCGGGAAATATTCGGTGATCTGGAACGGGTGTGACAGCCGCGGCAATCAGGTTCCCAGCGGTATCTACCTCTTTCAATTAAAATGCGGATCGTTCAGTAAAACCCGCAAAGCCGTTTTGATGAAATAAACAAACTCAAGAGATTATGATGAAAAACATACATAGATTCTTAATTTTTTTGTTCCTCTTGAATGTCTCATTCACAGTAGCGCAGGAACCCCAGCCCTCCCATTTCCGGCCGGTTTACAGCGGCAATCCCTATCTGGCAATGAATTTTTACCTGACCGCCATTACTATCGATGATACAACGGTGGAGGCGGGTGATGAAATCGGAATTTTCGACGGCGATATCTGTGTCGGCGCCGGTGTTGTGACCGGCCCCATCGGGTCATATCTGGCCCTCGTCGCCGCCACCGACGATCCCACTACTTCCGAAAAAGACGGTTTTACGCCGGGGAATCCCATCAGTTACCGGCTCTGGGACGCTTCCGCTGCGCTTGAAATTGCACAGGTTGACACTATCTACGCATCGGGTCAGGGCTTTTTCCAGTCACAGGGCACCGTCGTTCTGGAGCTGCATGGCAAAACCCCCGGGACCGAACCCTCCCATTTTCAGCCGGTTTACAGCGGCAACCCCTATCTGGCTATGAATTTTTACCTGACCGCTA
>QNCV01000188.1 GCA_003645845.1 Fidelibacterota bacterium
AGGGCGACGGCGTTTTTTCCGGGAAGCGGATTGGGATTTGTATTCATCTGGAAGCGAAAACCGCCTATCTGGCGTTGACGATGCAGCGTTTGGGAGCGGAAGTATGGATAACAAGCAGCAATCCGCTGTCCACGAAAGATGATGTTTGCGCGGCATTGGCGGCCAAGGGTATTCATGTTTTTGCTAAACACGGGGCGTCGCCGGAAGAATATCGCGATTTTATCAGGGCAATTGTTGATGTGAAACCTCATTCCGTGGTTGATGACGGCGGAGATATCTGTGAATTTTTTCATAAAAATCCGGAATATGGTATCAATCTGAAAGGAATTTGCGAAGAAACAACTTCCGGCGTTACTCGTTTGAAAGAACTGGAAAAGCAGGGACGGCTGCGCTACCCGGCCATAGGAATTAACGATGCCCGGTCAAAATATCTGTTTGATAACCGTTACGGAACCGGGCAATCAACCTGGACTGCCATCACCCATTTGACAAATATGAGTATTGCCGGCAAGGTTGTCGTGATTGTCGGCTACGGCTGGGTCGGGCGCGGTGTGGCGGTCAGAGCTCAGGGCATGGGCGCCGAAGTAATTGTCACGGAGATAGATCCCTGGAAGGCATTGGAAGCCCGCATGGACGGATACAAAGTGATGCCGATTGCCGATGCTGCTCCGCTGGGAGATTTCTTCATTACGGCGACCGGCGAGCGGATGGTTATTGGAACAGAGCATATCAGGAAGATGAAAAGCGGCGCCTTTTTGGCAAATGCAGGGCACTTTGATTTTGAAATAGATGTGCCCGGTCTGAAAAAGATGGCCAGATCAAGTGAACATGTCAGGGGTGAAATCGACGAATATCTGTTAGAGAACAATCACCGGATTTACCTGCTTGCCCAGGGCGGTATCATCAACATTGCCGGCGGGCTGGGGCATCCGGTTGAAATTCTGGATTTATCTTTTGCATTACAACTGGCCAGTATGCACTATGTGCTTTCAGCGAAAAATCTCAAACCGCAATTTTATCAGGTCCCCGAGAACATTGACGAAATGATTGTGCGGGAATGGCTGAAAGTGGATGGAATTAATATTGATGAAGATATCCGCTATAAATATCGCGAATAAAAGGGGCAAAGGATGCGTCTGATCAGTGTGTTGGGTTATGCTATGCTTTTGGTTTTTGCATGGTTGTTTTCCACAAACCGGAAAAATATCAATTGGCGGGTTGTCGGTTGGGGCGCCGTAATTCAGATTGTGTTTGCCGGATTTATTTTTCTTATTCCGGCGGGCGCAGGACTGTTTATGTTCATTAACAGGGTTGTAATCGCTGTGCTTGATTCCGCCATGGCGGGTACCGTTTTCGTTTTCGGCCGGTTGGCTCTGGGGCCCGGCATGACCGGCAGCGCCGGCGAGACTTCACTGGGATATTTTCTGGCTTTTCAGGCGTTGCCGACAATCGTATTTTTTGCGGCGCTGGTTGCGATTCTCTATTATTTCGGGATTATGAACAAAATCATTCAGGGTTTTGCATACGTTTTTACAAAGCTGATGAGAATCAGCGGTGCGGAATCGTGCAGTGCGGCTTCCAATATTTTTGTGGGGGTGGAATCGGCGCTTGTCATTAAACCCTATGTTGGCAAAATGACCCGGTCGGAACTGAACACAATTTTAACCTGCGGCATGGCGACAATTGCTTCCAGTATGATGGCCGTGTATATTTTTATCCTTAAAGATCAATTTCCGACCATTGCCGGGCACCTGGTGTCGGCTTCCATAATGAATGCGCCGGCGGCGATAATAATTTCCAAACTGCTTGTTCCCGAAGACGATATTCCCGAAACCCTGGGAATGAACATTAAGCCTTTTTATGAAAAAGAAAGTAACATGTTTGAAGCCATTATCGGCGGCGCAAACTCAGGTGTGCGATTAGTGGTCGGGATCGTAGCCCTGCTGCTGGCATTTCTGGGGCTTGTGGAGTTGCTGGACAAGATCATCGGTCTGTTTGGCGACGGTTTAAATAATATTTTCCATACCGGCATTGACTGGAGTCTGAAGGGGCTATTAGGATACCTTTTTTATCCATTTACGGTTATTATCGGTGTGCCGATTGCCGATGCGGGTCACATTGCCCGGATTATCGGCGAGCGGAGCGTACTGACCGAAGTAACGGCTTTTCAGGACCTTGCCCTGTTAATAAACTCCGGCGTCAATCTGTCACCCAGGTCAATAGTCATCACAACTTACGCCTTGACCGGCTTCGCTCATGTAGCCTCGATCGCAATTTTTGTGGGCGGGATTTCGGCGGTAGTGCCGGAACGTTTAAAGGACCTGACTCAATTGGGTTTTAAAGCGCTGCTTGGTGCAACTATCGCGAATCTTTTAACCGCCAGTGTAGCCGGAATATTTTATTCGAATTCATCAATTTTATTGAAGTGACTATGAATTACCGTGATTACTTTGAAAAAATGCCCAAGGTGGAGTTACATCTGCATCTGGATGGCGCATTCACCCTGGATTTTCTTTTTGACCTGGTCCGGAAATACGGCGGCGACCCTGAGATAAAAAGCATTTCAGACCTGAAGCAGCGGTTTATTTTCAGAGATTTCCCGCACTTCATCGATACCTGGTTTTGGAAAAACCGTTTTTTCAGGGAACCCGTTGACTTTGAGGAGTCCACTTACCAAACCCTGCTGGCGTTGTCGCGTCAGAACATTATTTATCTGGAAGCCTTTTTTTCTCCCTGGGATTATCAGGAATCCGGTGTCAGTCCAACCGACATTGTCCGGGCAAACCGAAATGCCGTCCGGCGGGCGGAGGCGGATTTCGGTATCAAATGCCGGTTAATTCCGGACATAACCCGGGATCATGGTCACGAACATGCGCTTGACCGTTTAAATTTAATAACGCCGTTTTTAAGCGAAGAGATAATCGGCATCGGATTAGGGGGCAGCGAGCAACAATTTCCGGCCAATCTGTTTAAGGAAGTATTCGTCGAAGCTAAAAACCGCGGTTTTCACTGCGTGGCACATGCGGGTGAAGCGGCGGGGCCTGAATCGGTCTGGTCTGCTATTAAAGACCTCGATGTCGAGCGGATTGGTCATGGAGTACGGGCAATTGAAGACCGGGAACTTATAGAATATTTACAAATTGAACAGATTCCTCTGGAAGTGTGCATCGTCAGTAATATAAAAACCGGTGTCTTTTCAGATTTCAGCGAACATCCATTTGCGAAACTGTTGCATAAGGGGTTACTGGTAACCGTAAATTCCGATGATCCTACCATGTTCGGATCAACTCTTGCGGATGAGTATTCAGTGCTATATCGGGAACTGAAATTAACGCTGCCGGAAATCAGGCATGTTCAGCTTAATGCCGTTCATTCCTCTTTTGCCCCGCCGGACGAAAAGCAGGCGATGAGAGATCTAATTAACAGATTTTGGATTGACAATGGAATGGCGGTCACTGACAATTAAGATGAAATAAAGGAGAAGAGATGGTTGGGGCAGTATTATTAACTATCATTTCCGGATTCGGATTCGGGTTAATTGGTATAATGTTTCGGATGGGGCAAAACCGGAATGTAATTCCGATTCATATTTCCATGTGCATGGGAATTGCCGGAGCGATATTTTTTGGCGTTCAGGTGGAATGGAGTCAGTTTTTTAGTTTGCCGTTACTGGCGTTGCTGCTGCCGGTTGTTTCGGCCTTTGGAAATCTGGCTTCCATGCATTTTACCAAGGTAAGTCTTGCCAGGGGACCGTTATCACCACTTTGGTGCGCAATGAATCTGACATTTTTAATCGTTGTTATTTATTCGGCAATTGTCTTTTCCGAAGCGATTCTGCCTAGCCAGTTTGCCGCATTAGTGGCCGGTGTTCTTTGCGTTGTCTTTGCCTCAAATCTGGGCAATGAGCCGAAGGACGACACTAACGACCCATCGCGCACGGTAAAAGACAAATTGATTTATGCCGGCGCATTGCTGATTGTGCTCCTGGGTAACAGCATGGCGTTTGTTATTATTAAAGACCTTGGCACGCGGACGATTGCTGCCGGCGTCGATACAACCTATTTAATGGAATACCGGACATCTATCTATTTTCTGATGTACCTGAGCATGGCGATTACCTGTTTTGTGCTGGTTGTTATTCAAAAAGCAAAGCCCGACAGTATTGGTGACTTGATAAAAATCGGCTCCATTGCTGCGGTCGGATCAATTGTCGGGATGCTGTTGCTTGGTTTTGCCGCCGCGTTACCGGCTGCGTTAATTTTTACAATCAACGGAATGATTAGCATCCTGGTTGGTGTGATCGCATCGGTCGCTGCATTCGGTGAAAAACGTACACCGGCCTGGTATGGGACTGTAGGGTTCGGCATACTTGCTGTGATTCTCGCTAATTTGGATAAACTTTTTTCATAAACTCTTGTTTCTCCTCATGTGAAAAAGTTCCCAGCTTGTGACTGGGATCTTTTTTTCCTATATTTTTCGACGGTTTAGTATATAGGTGTTTAATATGAATCCAATTCTGATCGGACTGTTCCTTTATTTAGTCGTTGTTCTGGTAATCGGACTGAAAAGCGCCGGAAAAAACAGAACCCAATCCGATTTTTTAATCGCCGACCGAAAACTGGGCGCCTGGGCGATTGCGTTATCGGAAAGAGCCAGCGGTGAATCGGCCTGGCTTTTAATCGGGTTACCGGGAGCTGCGCTGGCTGTAGGTTTCCTGGAAATCTGGGCTGCCGTCGGTTGTGTTCTGGGAATTATATTTTCCTGGCTGTTTATTGCCGTGCCTCTGCGGGAACTGGCCGGGAAGTACAACTCAATGACATTGCCGGACCTGTTTGCCAATTATTTCAATGATGAAACCAAATCACTTCGGATTATATCTTCCTTGATTATCACCTTTTTCTTCACATTTTACGTTGCGGCGCAGTTCAATGCCGCCGGTAAAGTGCTGAATGTGACCTTTGGAATTCCACAATTTACGGGAATGCTGATCGGCGCCGGGATAATCTTGTTGTACACCATGCTGGGTGGATTCAGGGCGGTGGTCTGGACCGATATGGTGCAGGCGATAATTATGTTCTCAACATTGGTAATATTACCGATCGTAGGCCTATTTGAATTACGGCATTCCGGTAATAATCAACTTGGCTCGGAACTGATGTCTCTGACGGCGGGAAAAACCGGTATTTGGGCATTTTTAGCGATTCTCGGCGGGCTCAGTTGGGGATTTGGTTATACCGGACAACCACATTTACTGGCGCGATTTATCGCCATTAAAAACAGCGCAGAAATTAAGCGGGGAAGAATCATTGCATTCAGTTGGGCCATACCGGCATTTTTCGGTGCGTTTTTTATGGGCATCGTTGGTGTTACCCTGTATGGCGCGGGGAAATTCACCGATCCGGAGTCTCTGATGCCGTTTATGGCAACCAGTCTGCTGCCGGGATGGATTGCCGGAATCCTGATTTCCGGTGC
>QNCV01000189.1 GCA_003645845.1 Fidelibacterota bacterium
ACGATCTGGTAGGACTTGGCGAGTCAAAGCATGTCCGGCTGAAGACGCCTTTTGGAGACCCTTCGGGTGATTTTGTCATCGGCAAAAAACACGGCCAAGAAATCGTGTTTATTCCCCGTCACGGTCGCCATCATACCATTTTACCAAACAGGATCAACTACCGCGCAAATATCTGGGGGCTGAAAAAGCTCGGCGTAACCCATGTGATTACAATTTCAGCGGTCGGCAGCTTTCGTGAGGAGATTGAACCGGGTTCAATTATTTTTATCGATCAATATCTTGACCGCACCAAAGAGCCGGATAACGGTACCTTTTTCGACGAGGGAATTGCCGTGCATGTCTCTTTCGGCGACCCGGTCTGTCCCTGTATGCACCGGCAATTGATTGCCATTGCCAGGGAACAGGGCGTCGGCTTTACGGAAAGCGGCAGTTATGTCAATATTCAGGGGCCGGCCTTTTCCACCCGGGCGGAGTCAAAACTCTACCGTTCCTGGGGCATGTCCGTTGTCGGTATGACCAATATGTACGAAGCCCGGCTCTGCCGCGAAGCGGAGCTGCATTTTGGGACAATCGCCCAGGTAACCGATTATGACAGTTGGAAGGAGCAGGTCGTTGATGTTCCGGCGATTGTGGCGAATCTGGAAAAATCGCTGGTGAGCGCAGGGAAAGTGGTAACGGGATTTATTGAAAAATTTCCCTTTCCGGAATGCAGCTGCGATTGCGGCAATGCCCTGCAGGCGGCCGTTTATTCCGATGTTAAACTGTTGTCGCCGGCGTTAAAAGAGCGTTATTCGCTGCTGTTAGCTAAATATTACCCTTGAACTTTCCCGATAAATGATTAAACTATCCATCTTCTTTGATATGATTTGGATTGATTTACCCTGTTAGGAGGTTTGAACCGGTGATTAAAAAGGTATCTGCATCTGTAGATTTTATCAAACTTGAACACGAAATGCTGGATTTCTGGGAGAAGAACCAGATTTTCAAACGTCTCGTTGAAAAAAACGCCGACGGTCCGAAATGGTCATTTCTGGACGGTCCGATTACGGCCAACAATCCCATGGGCGTGCATCACGCCTGGGGCCGGACCTATAAAGACGTGTTTCAGCGCTATAAGGCGATGAACGGTTTCCGCACCCGTTATCAGAATGGGTTTGATTGTCAAGGCCTCTGGGTGGAAGTTGAGGTAGAAAAGGAACTGGGTTTTAAATCGAAAACCGATATTGAAGAATACGGCATTGAGAAATTTGTCAATAAATGTAAGGAGCGGGTTTATAAATATTCGAAAATCCAGACCGAGCAGTCAATTCGTCTGGGCTACTGGATGGACTGGGATAATTCCTACTATACCATGTCCGATGAAAACAATTACACCATCTGGAAGTTTCTGAAAAAATGTCATGAAAAGGGCTGGATCTATAAAGGCCACGATGTCATGCCCTGGTGCACCCGTTGCGGGGCGGCGCTCTCGGAGCATGAAATCGCCACCGAAGGCTACCGGGAGATGACCCATGCCAGTATTACGGTTCGCTTTCCGATAGACGGTCGCGAGAATGAGTACCTGCTGGTCTGGACAACAACCCCCTGGACTCTGACTTCCAACACCGCCGCCGCCGTTCATCCGGACAAACCCTATGTCAAAGTAAAACAGGACGAAAATATTTATTATCTGATTGATGGTCGTCAGGATGAAGTCATCAACGGAAAATATACGGTTCTTGAAACGATCAGTGGAAAAGATTTGCTCGGTTTGACCTATAGGGGACCTTTTGATGAGTTGCCGGTTCAGAAGAACATTAAACATATTGTGATTCCCTGGGAAGAGATTAGTGAATCCGAAGGAACCGGGATTGTTCACATTGCACCCGGCTGCGGGCAGGAAGACCATGCACTGGGCAAAGAGCACAATCTTGGCATCATTGCCCCACTGGATGAATTTGGAAATTACATTGATGGGTTTGACTGGCTGACCGGCAGAAATGTCACCGACGTCAATCACGATATTTTCAAAAATCTCCAAGAAAAGGGATATAAATACCGGATTGACCAGTATACTCACCGCTATCCGGTCTGTTGGCGTCATGGAACAGAGCTGGTTTTCCGGATGGTGGACGAATGGTTTATTTCCATGGACGGAGTCCGTCAGGCGATGATGGATGTGACCCGGAAAATTCGCTGGATTCCGGAGTACGGTCTGCAACATGAGCTGGACTGGCTGAAGAATATGCACGACTGGATGATTTCCAAGAAACGTTACTGGGGTCTGGCATTACCGATTTACGAATGCAAATCCTGCGGTAAGATTGAAGTCATCGGCAGTAAAGAAGAACTGAAATCCCGGGCGGTGGAAGGTTGGGAAGAATTCGAGGGTAATTCACCGCATCGTCCCTGGATTGATGCCGTTAAGATCAAATGTCAGCAATGCGGCGCCGTTGTATCCCGTGTTGAAGATGTCGGGAATCCCTGGCTGGATGCCGGGATTGTGCCTTATTCCACATTGCATTATGTCACCGACCATGACTACTGGAAAGAATGGTTTCCGGCAGACTTCATCTGTGAGAGTTTGCCGGGGCAGTTTCGCAACTGGTTTTATTCATTGCTGGCGATGAGCACCGTTCTGGAAAACAGAGAACCCTTTAAGACCATTCTCGGTTACGCTCTTGTGAAAGATGAAAAAGGCAATGATATGCACAAGAGCGCCGGCAATGCAATCTGGTTTGACGATGCCGCCGAAAAGATGGGCGTTGACGTAATGCGCTGGATGTATGTGGATCACAATCCGGTCAACAACCTGAATTTCGGCTATAATATCGCCAAGGATTTCCGTAAACAGATGATAACACTGTGGAATTCCTATTCCTTTTTTGCCACCTACGCCGAGCTCGATCAATATTCGCCGGCCGAGCATCAAGTGAAGTATGAACAGTTGTCCGAACTGGATCGTTGGTTACTGGCGCGATTGAATCTTCTGATCAAAGGAGTGAGGGGATACTTCGATGATTTTGCTCCGGGTCGGGCCATGAAGCTGATTGATGAATTCCTGGAGGTTCTCTCCAACTGGTACATCCGCCGCAGTCGTCGGCGCTTCTGGAAATCCGATAACGATTCTGATAAATGGGGCGCTTACCAGACCCTTTATACCGCTTTGAAAAAGCTGATTCAGGTTCTGGCTCCGGTGATTCCCTTTGTAACCGATGCCATTTACCAGAATCTGGTTCGTTCCCTGGAGCCGGATGTGCCGGTCAGCATTCACCTAACGGAATACCCGGTTTCCGATGAATCCCTGATTGATGAAGCGTTAATCAGCCGGATCGATGCGGTTATTAAAATCGTCAGTATGGGGCGAGCTGCCCGGAATAAAGCCAACCTGAAAGTGCGTCAGCCGCTACAAAAAGTGATGATTAAACTGCCGTCGGAATTAAATCCGGACAGCCTAATCGGATTAACGGATCAGATCCTTGAAGAATTGAATATCAAAAAGATTGAATTATTGGGAGATGATAGCCAACTGACGACTTATATCGTTAAACCGAACTTTGCGGTGCTGGGTGCTAAATACGGTAAGGCCATGGGTGAAATTCGTGAAGCGATTGCAAAACTTTCTCCCGGCGAAACAGCCCGGAAGATAAAAAGCGGCGGTGCGGTTGAACTGCTACTGAATGACCGGAAAGTTTTTCTTACCGCTGACGATCTGCTGATTGAACGTCAGAATGCTGAAAATATGGCGGTAGTATTCGAGAATGACTTTACGGTGGCTATCGAAACAACATTAACTGATGAACTGATCAAAGAGGGCAATGTTCGGGATTTAATCCGGCAGGTTCAGACGATGCGGAAAGATGCCGATTTCAAGGTTGAAGACCGCATTACGGTTTCCCTTGATACAACCGAAGACATCCGAAATGCCGTTGCTCGGTTTGAAGAATATTTTAAACGGGAAACGCTGACCACCAACATCCGGTTTGACTATTCCGCCGGAGACATTGAGCGAGAATTTAAGATAGATGGCAATAAAATACGTGTATCTATCATTCGCAACCAGTAAATTCCATTAGGAGATGAGAGAAAATGGAAGCAAAAAAATCAAAGAAATCATGGAGTCCCGAAGACCTTCAATATTTTAAGGAGTTGATTCTTAAAAGACGTGAAGAGATTCTGAAAGAGATCAAGCGCCTCGAGGCCATCGCTGTGAGTGACGATTCTCTGGAGAGTAATGCGACACTGGATTCTACCTATGCCTATCACATGGCCGATGTTGGCACCGATTCGCAGGAGCGGGAAAAAGCCTTTCTGTGGCTATCCAGGGAGAATAAAATCCTCTCTCACATGAATAATGCCCTGGATCGAATTAAAAACAATGAATACGGTGTCTGTATTGAGTGCGGAGAACTGATTCCCAAAGAACGTCTTGAAGAGGTTCCGCACACCCAGCATTGTGTAAAATGCAAAACAAAAAGTAAGTAGTTATTACGGTTGTGATCACAGCCTCCGATATCCCTTTTAAACACTGTGGATAATTATAAAAAAATGTTGTATCTTGTAGTGTGAGAAAAATGACTGTTTGTACAACAATGCAAGGGTAAAACAAAAGCATTTGTTACATTTGCCTCATTATTAATACCACGTAACCCCGTGTCAATATACTATTATTTTGAAAGGAATGGATATTTCCGCGGTTAGAAACAGCCAATTTCAATGAACCAATCCGGTTTATCGAACGAAATCTATATAGATGTATCCGGGGGCTCGAATCTCCGCCTGGATGCGTTTCTTGCAGAGGAGGTTGAGAATCTCTCGCGATCAAAACTCCGGGATTTGATTTTGAATGGGAATGTGCTGGTAAACGGAAAGGTAAGCAAACCGAGCTATCATGTTAAAGATTTTGACAAAATAACCGTAAAAATGCCTCCTCCGGAACCACTGGAGCTGATTCCGGAAGAGATTCATATGGAATTTCTATATGAGGATGATTACTTCCTGGCAGTCAATAAACCGCCGGGCATCGTGGTACATCCCGGAGCCGGGAACCGGGAGGGGACGCTGGTCAGCGGATTGCTTAATTATACCGATACTTTGAGCACTCTCGGTGGGACGAACCGCCCCGGTCTTGTCCATCGTCTGGATAAGAATACGAGCGGTGTTCTGATTGTAGCAAAAACCGATGAGGCTCACTGGAAACTGGGGGCTCTGTTTGCGGAACGAAAGATTTACAAAGAGTATCGGGCATTGGTGTGGGGAATACCATGTCCGACGAATCGGGTTATTGAGACTTACCTGACGCGGAATCCGCGAAACCGCCAGAAATACTGTGTCAGTAACACCGGGAAATTTGCCCGCAGCCGGTATGAAACAATTGAGTCCTTTGGGATTATTACTTATGTGAAAGTAATTATTGAAACCGGCCGCACTCATCAGATTCGAATCCACATGCAGTACGTTGGTCATCCGGTTGTCGGTGATGCTACTTACG
>QNCV01000190.1 GCA_003645845.1 Fidelibacterota bacterium
AATATCGTCAACACTAAAACCACTGAAAAACCGATATTCAGATGATTCCAATGACTATCCTCTGCTGCAATTTTTTCTTTTATTGATTTACTTTTTCCGTTTCCTGTTATTGTCATGTTGCGGATCTGTTCCTCTTTTGGAGGCTCACCAAAAAAACTCATCACCAGCATCAATATAATTGAAACTGCAAAAAGAAATATGGCAAAATGCAGATAATTCATATCGGCAAACCATTGCAGCGGTCCGAATGAAAACAGACCTTTTTTGCTCAGAATTTCCAACAACAGACGTAGTGCTCCCAGGACACCTCCACCAATCAACGCCGTCATGGCCGCCAAGCCGTTTATCCTGGTGGAAATAATTCCCATAATAAATACAGCCGCAATGGGCGGACTTATATATGCCTGGACGCTCTGCAAATAAATAAACAGATGACTGCTGATACTGCGAATTAACGGTACCCATAAAACACCCAATATCACCAAGGCCGTCGTTGCCAAACGACCGATCAGAACAATCTCCCGACCATTTGCATTCGGCCGGAACTTACGATATACATCCATCGTAATCAGAGTCGAACTGCTGTTGAATGTACTTGCCAGCGAGGACATCATTGCAGCCAGAAGACCGGCAATGACAATCCCGCGAACCCCTACCGGAAGTAATTTACTGACAATTAATGCCAGATAGGCCTCATCTCCTTTGATGCCCGGAAACAGTGCCAGCGCAATCATACCGGGAAGAATCAGGATAAATACAGGTAGAATCTTTACAAATCCGGCAAAAATGGCTCCACTGCGGGCATGTTGAATATTTTTCGCACTAAGTACCCGCTGAACAATGACCTGGTCAGTGCACCAGTACCATACTGCAAGGATAGGCGCTCCGAAAATAATTCCTGTCCAGGGAAATTCCGGGTGATTCGCCGGTTTGAACATATGGAAATAATCCGCCGGCAGCGCAGTTCTCAGCCCCTGAAATCCACCAACCTCATTCAGGCCTGACAAAGTCAGAATGACGGCTCCGCCAATCATCACAACTGTCTGAATCAACTCGGTATATATTACCGCACTTAAACCGCCGGCGATCGTATAAATACCCGTAATGACTACCATAACAATTGCCGATGTGATCATATTCCAGCCCAGAATCTGGTGCAGCAACAATCCGCCGGCAAACAGAGTGACCGATATTTTTGTCAGAATATATGCAATAATTGAGACGGTCGTAAGGTACATCCGAGACGAGCTGTTGAATCGACGTTCTAAAAATTCCGGCATTGTAAAAACACCCGATTTCAAGTAGAAAGGAACAAAAACCCAACCCAGAATCAATACAATAAAACAGGCCAACCATTCAAAATGCCCTACCGCCAGGCCGCTGCTGGCGCCGGAACCCGCCAATCCGATAAAATGTTCACTGGAAATATTCGTAGCAAACAGCGATGAACCTACCGCAATCCAGCCAACATTTCGTCCGGCTAAAAAATATTCCGTTGGCGTCTTTTCACGACCCGAATAGTACAGACCTATCACCAATACTACAGCAATATAGAGTATCAGTAAGACGACATCAATATTTTCCAGATAGTGATACATCGGTACTAATGATAATTCACGGCATACATCGAAGTTGAAAAGGTCAAAAATTAAGCCAACTCCATATATTCAAGATGACTCGAGAGATACCCCTTTAGGGAAAGAATTATCCTTATTATTTTAATAAGGGATCGGTTATTAAATTAGAAATGGTAGTAATTTGGAATTATTTCAGACCCAGTTCCTTGGAAATCCGAAAATAATTCGGCGGCGCCAGATCCAGCTTTTGGGCAGCTTCGGCATCTGTTTTACAGAGGCTGCGGACGAACTTAATGTATTCCTTCCGAAAACTTCGTTCGATCTCTTTCAGGGGCAAAATATTTTCACGGTCAAACTGATATAACTGTCGTCGCTCGGTAAAACTCATTTTCATTCCAATCGCATCAACAACATTCGCTCTGGATATTTCACCCCTGCTTAAAAACAGCATCCGCTGGACAACATTCTGTAACTGACGCACATTCCCTGGCCAGTGATAATCAATAAGGACATTCATTGCCCCTTCCTGAAATTCCGGCTTTATCCGCCCCATCTCCCGGCTATATCGGTTCAAATAATGATCCGTCAATACCGGGATATCTTCCTTCCTTTCCTGCAGCGATGGCACATAAATCTGAAGAACATTCAGTCTGTAAAACAGATCTTCCCGAAATTTTCTTTCCTGAACCATTTTCTCCAGGTCCTTATTCGTCGCCGATATTATCCGGACATCGACTTCGTAACTCTTCTTCCGGCCGATTTTATCAATCTGTCCATCCTGCAGTACCCGTAGAAGTTTCGATTGCGCCGTCAGAGGAAATTCCGAAACCTCATCTAAAAAAATCGTCCCGCCGTTGGCACGCTCAAACAATCCGGCCCGATTTTCCTGGGCACCGGTAAATGAGCCCTTTTCAAATCCAAACAACTCGCTCTCAATAAGATCACGGGGAATACTACCACAATTGATCGGCACAAAACTCTCAAGATTTCGAGAGCTCAGGTAGTGGATATTGGTTGCCACCAATTCTTTGCCTGTCCCGGATTTTCCATATATCAGGACACTGGCATTGGTTTCTGCAAATTGTTGAATCTGATCCCTCAGCAACTTTATTGGTTCCGAAACACCAATGATCTGTTTCTTGCTTAAGATATCCCGAACATTCTTATCCAGTTTCCGTCTGGTGTGAATATTATCCGACTCCAATCGTTTTTTCTCGAACGCATTCACTATGCTGAGAATAAAATCCGTGGGCTGATAGATATAGGATTCAATATCACCGGGATATTTGGTGCAAAACCAGTAAGCACCGGCCTGAATCAACCGATTGGCAAAATCAAAATCCGTCTGATGAATGGTCATCTTTGTAATGACAATGATCTGAATCAGGGCATTGATTCTTTTAATTTCGCGGATCAATTCTTCGCCCATTACACCGCCGGCAATCTGAAAATCCATTATAACCACATCATAAATCGATTTTTTCTTCGATACCAAATTAAGGGCATCGGCTCCGCTGGAAACAATATCATCAATCTTTACCTGAGGATATGGCTTAACGGTATTGATTATTCTGCGAACATCAAATTCTTCATCTTCAATAACGAGAATATGAATGGTATCATTGGTCATAATTCATTCCTTATTAGTGCATCGGTATTTGGATTATCATTTTGGTACCGCCGAATTTAAGATTCACCGCATCTAAGGTCCACCCGCACCGTTTCGTGCTTAATTCATAGGCGATATAACAACCGTAACCGGAATTTTTAGCATTCTCATGAGTGGAAGTATGCTCCAGAAAAATTTTCTTTATTCCATCGGCATTGGTCTGCAGCATATCCTGAACAATTCCCTTGCCATTATCAATAATCTCAATGACGGAACGTTTTTCCGGGGAATCGTACCTGGTGTTAATCGTAATTAATATATCCTGCCCCTTGTTATGATCAATGCAGTTCTGAATCAGTGGTTCAATAATTTCCCAGACAACATATTCGTTGATATGCACTTCCGGCAGATTTTTATCAAGGTTCAGTGAAAAATGGCACGTCGTGTTTTCACTGTAAACCCGCTGAAACACATATTTCACCAAAAAACGGATAACATCATTGAGATTGGTATTAAAGATCGGATTCCGGGTAGCGTGAACCGGTGGTTCATACCACTTCATATCATAGATGACACGGGAGATAAAATTTGAATAGCGGGTCACTATATATTTAAACTGTTCAATATTTTTCTCGGTCAGGGTGCGAATCTCTTCTTTGATGAACCCCATCACCTTTTCCGCTTTATGATGAGCATGATATATCCGCTTGGTAAACAACTCCTCTTTCTGATGCGCAATGTCAGCTTTGATCTGTTTTTCCCGTTCTTTGAACAGCTGCTCCTGGGCTAAATCCCGCTCCCTGACCGTATATGAAGTAATATAAAACATCGCCAAAAGCCCAAATAGAATCAGGGCGGTGAAAATAATCCCGGTTTCATCATATACGCTGGAAATTTCCTGAGTTATGTTACTGACATCCGGTGTAATTCGCATATATACAACCCCCTCGTACTCACCCTTTGGCACAAAGGGAATCATAACATGAAAGGATTGGATTTCGTCCCAGGAACAGTAGATTTGCTCCGACCCTCTGATTTCCTGACTGAATTTCGAATAGTATTCAATCGCCTTGCGATGGATACTACTCTTTTCCGGAGAGGGAGTTTTCTGGTCGAAAATAAAATCATATAATTCTTTGCCCTCATCGATAACATAAGTGTTTCCACCCGATGGTAACACCAGGCAAATTTCATTTACATTCTGCTGGAGTGTCTGCTGGTTTAAAATTATATCAAAAGCCTCAATTGTATTGCGGCGCGATTCTTCCGAATTACGGGGATTGGATAAACTTTGTTCTAATAACAACTCAAGTGACGTCGTCACTAAATTTCCCAGCCGTATCGCAGAATCCCGACGATAGAGATCCATTGTCTGTTCAATTAACGTATTGCTGGAAATGTTGTGCAGATAGGATAAAAATACCTGGAAACTGGCTAAAATAATGAACAGAATAATAAAATGGCGGACTTCAAACCGATATTCCTGTAATCTTTTAACTAATCCCATAGAACCCGTTTATCGTAAAAACAATTTGTCCGATTTAATTGTTTCGTCAGCTTCCTGCAATCCCTCAGCAGCGGAGATTTCGGACTTCAGTATTTTGTTCAAATAAAATGAAAGAATATCGGATATCTTAGTATAATTAATTAAGGCAGGCCGATGGACTCCGCACGCTATCATCTCTTTAATATAACCTAAATAAGGATAAGCCTGAAGCATTGTTGTATCAGTATAACAGCTCTTTAAAACCGGTAAATAACCCGAAGTTTCGAACAATATCTTCTGAACTTCTTCGCTTTGAATATACCTTAGAAACTCAAAAGATTCCCATTTTTTATCACTGTATTTTGAAATCATCAGATTCCATCCTCCAAATACCGTCATCCGCGGATATCCGGAAAAATGGGGTAAAAAAGCCATCCGCAATTGTTTCACTTTCTCCGGGTTCTGATCCTGAATATCCAGATCTTTTAAATAGCTGGACCAACCCCGGAGAAACGGAGCATCATTCTGTAGTGCATATATATAAGACTCGCGTTCTATAAAATCAGTAACTTCCGGTGGGGATAATTTATATTTCTCAATTAAATCGTGCATAAACCGCGCACTTTGCCGACCTTTCTCCGTATTCACTTTCAATTCGTTATCCTGAAAAAAAGTGCCCCCCATACTGCCTAATATTTCCAGATAATTGCAGATCAGACCCTCATAATTATCCCCCTGGAACAAATAGAAAGTCTTGCTCTTACCATATTTCTGACCATACTCTA
>QNCV01000191.1 GCA_003645845.1 Fidelibacterota bacterium
ATGTATCAGCAAGTGTTTGAAAATCTTCGTTGTTAAGAGCCCTATTCAGAATATTTTCTGCTTTGGTTTTATCGGTAATATAAATTTCCTGTACATCATATCGTTGTTTTGTCATGTAAAGCGAATCACGGTGGACGGCATAGAATTTTCTTAAAGTATCATCGTTTATTGAAATTGTTCCGGTTATTTTCCTTGAAAAGACTGTTTCATATAGGATGTTGTGTTTTTGAAATAGCAGGCGCTGCTGAAAGTCATCGTTTTTATCAAGATTAAGGCGCTTTGCCTGATTATAAACATAGCTATTGATGGCGACCGTCTCGATTATTTTTAATAGCGACTCCGGATCGGAAAAGCGTTCTTCCCGGGAGACAAGCGGAAAATCAGACAAAAGACCAATAAACTTACTTAGAAAAACTTTGTTATCATTGATTTGATAAAGAGGCTGATTAAAGGAAATGGTTTTCAGAATATTTACTGGTTCACGAGAAACGGAATCGTAGCGCGCAGCAATCAGTTTTGACATAAAAAGCTTAGAGAGAGAATCAATGTTTGATTGGTAAGGTTTAAATTTAGAGGATAACTTTAGAGATTCGACGGCATTTGTATACCTTACTCTGATATCTTCGGAAAAACGTCTGATTAACTTTCCTTTTAAAACCGATTTATAGTCATTATAGGTAAACAGATCTTTTTTGTAGGGATCAAGTGATTCATATTCAGACAGCAACCGCTGTTTGGTAATCACAGAATCGAGAACCATTCGGTCAAAATATTCCTTAATCAACAGCCGTCTTTCGAGTAAACGAAATCGTTTCCGAACATCTGGCAGCCGCTGGTAATTATTATCAATAGCATAATAAACAAGCAATTGACGATTTATAAAGTTTTCTATCTTAACATCCTGCTGATTTTCAGTAAGGTATTGGAATGTGTACCGAGGTGTCTGGGAGAAAAATTCATTGGCGGAAAACCACTCTGAGCCGATTTTTAAAAAATCGTCGGAATTCCGCCTGTCGCAAGCGGCCAACCCAAAGAGTATAAAGAAACCGAGAATAAAAAGTTTGTTTTTCAAGAAAGACCTCATTTTATCGTCCTAAATTAAGATTGACCTCAAGATGATACAAGAACTGTTTTACCATATCAATCTTTTGTTGTTTGTTAATATATATTGCCATGACAAGATTGTCGCTGGGAATAAATTTGTAAGAGAGTCCTGACGAAGAGGCCGTATCTTTTAGAATTGAAATAAAATCATTGGGATTATTAAAATTAATTAATGATTCGAAGTGAAACAGACATAATTCTTTATCGAATTTCAATTTATTGATATTTAAGTGAATACATGCCAACCTAATAAAAACGAGGCTGAAAAGATTGTCCATTTCAGTTGGACATTTACCGAAGATATCCAGAATTCGATGTCTAATTGAATCAATATCACCGAAATTATCCGCGGATGTTAATTGTTGGTAGTATGACAATCGGAGAGATTCTGATGGAATATAGCTCTCCGGAATAAATGCGGGAAAAGGGAAAATGATGCTAATATCTTTTTTATGTGGTTGCTCGGGAACTTCAACATTCCGATCTGTTTTATGGTCTTTCAAATTATCGATGGCATCCTGCAATATCTTTATATACAAATCGTAACCGACCGCGTGAATATTGCCACTTTGTTCAACACCAAAGATGTTTCCGGCGCCGCGAATTTCAAGGTCTTCCATAGAAATAAGATAGCCGGAGCCCAGTGAAGTATGACGTTTGATTGACTGAAGACGCCTAATGGCCTTAGGGGTTAGACGGGAAGGGTTTGATACGATTAGGTAGGCATAGGCCTGGCGGTCAAGGCGACCAACGCGTCCACGCAGCTGATATAATTGCGAAAGACCGAATTTATGGGCTTTATTAATAAAAATTGTGTTCGCATTGGGAATATCGATGCCGGACTCGATAATTGCAGTTGTAACCAGAATTTGAATTTTATTGTTGACAAAATCGAGCATAATTGGTTCTAATATTTTTTCTGACATCTGCCCGTGAACATATTGTATGTCCAGATCGGGAAACATCTGTTTTAAGGTAGCCGTAATGGATGCGATTGTTTTTACTTCATTATGAACAAAGAAGACCTGTCCGCCTCTGTCAATTTCACGTTGTACGGCCCTTTTTATTATTTCCTTATCAAAGGATATTATCTCGGTGAAAATTGGAAGGCGTTCCTTGGGAGGAGTGTTGATAAGCGAGAAATCCCGGGCGCCAATTAGAGAAAAATGGAGAGAGCGGGGAATGGGTGTTGCAGAAAGGGAAAGAACATCAATATTAGAGCGGTATTTTTTGATTTTATCTTTATCGGCAACACCAAACCGGTGTTCTTCATCAATGATAAGGAGACCAAGATTTGAGAAGGATACATCCTTCGATAGCAGACGGTGGGTTCCGATAATAATGTCGATATCGCCGACGGCAAGTTGTCTGAGAATATTTTTTTGTTTAGAGGCGCCGACAAAGCGCGAAAGGCGTTCCACCTTTACCGGATATTTTTTTAACCGACTTTTAAAGGTAAAATAATGCTGATCGGCAAGAATGGTTGTTGGCGTAAGTATAGCTACCTGCTTTGAATCGCTGACAGCTTTGAATGCTGCCCTTATAGCGACCTCGGTTTTGCCAAACCCCACGTCACCGCACAATAAGCGATCCATTGGAGAGGACGACTCCATGTCAGCTTTTATTTCGTTAATAGCCTTTATCTGGTCGGCCGTCTCTTCGAAAGGAAACTCAGCCTCCATCATAAGCTGAAATTCTGTATCAGCCGAGAAGGCGAAACCGGCAGAATGATAGCGTTCGGAGTAAAGGCGGATTATTTCTTCGGATAATTCTTCAACCGACCGGCGTGTTTTTAGTTTTATACGATCCCATTCGCCGCTGCCTAAACGTGAGATTTTCGGCTGTATATCAGAGGACGAGCGATATTTATGAACAAGCGACATCTTTTCAAGGGGAACAAAAACCTTATCGTTATTTGCATAGGATATAACCAGACATTCACGCTCAGCGCCGAAGGCGGTAATTTTGTCAAGACCGTGATATTGACCAATTCCGTAATCCAAATGAACTACAAGATCATTATAATCAATTTCAGTGGGATTGAATTTTGTATGTTTAATCTCAGGAGGAAGAAAGGAAAAAGATCGTGGACGATGACGCCGGGGAAAAATATCGGAGTCGCTGAAAACGAAAAGATTTTGATCGGGAATTTCGAAACCCGCTGAAAGGGGGCGGTTAATGATGTTTATGCGATCTTTTGCGAGCAGAGAAGAAAACCGTTCATATTGACCGCTATCGGAGCAAAAAAGAAAAAACGAACCGTCAATATTTTTGTCTATTAAAGAGGAAAGGTGGGATTTAAAACCGGAAAAACCCGCGAACAGGTTTTCATGAGTGTTGATTTGAAAATGAATCTCAGAAGAAGCAAGGTCGTTGATTTGGATTAAAGAATATTTTAAAAAGTTTTTGTTTTGATTAATAGCATCCCGAAAGACATCGCGATTTGTATCGTAACCAGATAAAATAAAAACGGTATTATCGGGAAGAAAAGAGAATAATGACGATGCTTGTTCGGGATCATCGGTTACAAGAGGAATAACAGAGGTTTTTTTAATATGTGAAACCGTCTCAAGAGTATTTGGGTCAAACAGGCGGAGCGATTCAATGGTGTCACCAAAAAATTCTATCCTGACAGGGTAAGTTGTACCAAAGGAGTAGATATCAACAATATCGCCACGAGTAGCATATTCACCGGGAAATTCCACCGAGAATTCCCGGTTGTAATTAAAATTATCAAGGGTTGAAATAAACTCGTCTTTTGTTGTAGGCATCCCGACAGAAACGATTATTTCGGGGTGCTTTTGTGACGGAAGGCTAATATTCAACGAATTAACGGGAGCAATAATCGCTTGAACCTGTTTTGAAATAATTTTATGATAGGCGTCATTTTTCAAAAACCAGGAGTAATCTTCATTCTGGCCGTTAGACAAATCCGGCAGGAGAGCCAAAGATTCCGCAGAAATAAAGGATTCAATATTATATATAAAATCATCCATAAGGACGGGGTTGTTAAATAGAACAACCGGAAAACGGCCGGTATGTTTTATTAAAGCACTGACGAAAAGAGATAAAATTGAGGAATTAAATATTCCGGAAACACTGATTGGTTTATGGGAGCGGTTAAAAGAATTGTGAATCTGTTGAAAAGGATAAGAACCGGAGAATGTGCCTAACAGCAAGGAGATATCATCTTGATGTTCCACGTGAAACACCATGTTTTTTTAGGAGAATTATCAATGCGGTAATGTCTGCGGGAGAAACCCCGGAGATACGGGAGGCCTGACCGATAGTCTCGGGCTTAAAAAGCATTAATTTTTCGCGGGCCTCCTTTGTTATTGACTGTATGTTTTGATAATCGATATCTGAGCCTAACAATAGGTTTTCATAGCGTGATTGATTTGCTATCTGGTCTGTCTGACGGCGAATATAGCCCTCGTATTTTACATCAATCTCGATCTGGTCTGCCAGTCCAGGAACCCCATTTAAATAGTCAAACAAGCGTGATGGCAACAGGGGAAAAAGGTCTTCAATGTGAATATTACCGCGACACAGAATCTTAAAGAGACTTTGTCCGGATTTTACAGGGGCCTCATGGTTTTTTACTAAAATTGGATTGAGCACGTCGGGGCCGAGATAAGTATCCCGCAAATAAGAGATTACATCCCTTGATATTTTAATTTTGGTTTGAGAAATCCGATAATATTGGTCGTTAATTAGGCCATACTTGTGACCATATTTTGATAGTCGTTGGTCGGCATTGTCGTAACGTAATAAAAGGCGGTATTCCGCACTGGATGTAAACATACGGTAGGGTTCTTTTGGACTTTTAGTAACCAGATCATCAATTAATACGCCGATGTATGCTTCAGAACGTGAAAGAAAGAAGGGTTCTTCGTGACGAATTTTTAATGCGGCATTGATTCCCGCCATTAAACCAAGTGCGGCAGCCTCTTCATATCCGGAAGTACCATTAACCTGTCCTGCAAGATAGAGACCGCCAATGTTTTTTGTTTCAAGAGTTCTTTTGAGCTGATAGGAGGGAAAAAAGTCATACTCTATGGCGTAACCGGGCTTTAATATTTCTGCATTTTCAAGGCCGGGAATGGTATAGAGAGCCTTTTTCTGGATATCGAGGGGAAGGCTGGTGGCAAAACCGTTTACGTAATACTGATTTGCCCCTTCCCATTCGGGCTCAAGGAATATCTGGTGAGAAGGACGGTCGCTAAAGCGGACAATCTTATCTTCGATGCTCGGACAATAGCGAGGACCGACGCTCTTTATTTTGCCTGTGTATAAAGGCGATCGTACCAGACCGGAACGAAGAACTTCATGAGTCTCGGGATTAGTGTG
>QNCV01000192.1 GCA_003645845.1 Fidelibacterota bacterium
CACGGACTGTTCCGTATTACTGTTTGGTAAGGCCCTCGGAAATCCCGGGATCAAAGTACCGCGAAAATTATAGACAAAGGCCCCCACATCTTTCATCATTACAATGATATCGGGAATCTGATCGCCATCCACATCGGTAGTTAAAATATTCGGTAGAAAAGATTCTCCGCTGTAGAGATTCGGAACCGATACAGGAAAATTATTGATTAATTTAAGATGTTCATTATAGGCAAAAATCTGTGAAGCATTTTTCGCGATAACCTCAATTTTCCCATCACCGTCAATATCGCTAAAAGCCAGCGTTGAATCAAAAGTACCCGAAACACTCCGTGTTTCCGTGAAGTCACTCTGAATATCCAGAACAAGCGACAGCATATCTGTATAAAGGACAACCAGATCGGTAATCTGATTATCATTGATGTAGCCCATACCCATCGACAGGATTTTCAGACCAGCACCCGAATAGAGAAAATTAACGGCCAAATTATCAGCATCAATGAGGTCAATCTCACCGTCTGGGGAATCGGTCAGAATCGCCGTGCCGTCACTGATAATATGGTGTACCGGAAAATCAATCTGACGACTCATTATCGTGTTATTTACCGGATCATAGGCAATTAGATAATAATCATTAACCTGGCTGCCGGCAGCACAGAAAATCAGCCGGTTGTCAAATACAAGACAATTGGAGATGACCCGATTTCCCACAATATTCGCTGTTTTATCATTTTGCAGCTCACCGGCCTGATTAACGATAAAAGTAAAAACCTCAAGACTGTCTGTATCGCTTTTCGCTCGGAAAACCACAAAATAGCTCACATCCGAGCTAGTTATCAATGTCGGACATATCGAGCCGGCAGCAACAAGGGAACGCTTATCCAGAAGCGCCCCGTTTTCATCGAAGGAACCGTAGAAAAGAGAATCGGACCTGTCCCAAACCGATAATAATTCCATTTCCCCGTCCGAGACGTCAAAATTTACGGGAAAGAGATATGTCCCGGTAGTTGTTACAAAAGGATCAGAAATAAATTGGGGTTGATTGAATCCGTCAATTGAATAATCCAATCCGACCCGAAAGTTCATTACCGGTTCAGAAGGACCGATACTGTCCACAACTACACCGGTATAGGACCAGTCATTGCTGCGGGATGACGGATTGGTTGAATTGGTAAAAGCTACCCGTTTCTGATCATTCTGTGGATAACCGGGGTTCAGCTCCCAGAAGCCATCATTGCCGGCGAACCAGGGATCAAAATACCAGCCGTTATCGACATTAGCGCCGATGATTTGGGATTCGTACCCCAAATCCTGGGCACCGTCCCCTTCTTCGAGGTCAACCCCGCGATGATCACGATCGTTATTAATGCTGTTTGTCGCCAAATTGGCATTGATAACCGATTCGTCAATGTGCCAGATCAGCAGACCCGAGCCGGGCAGACCGACATCATACCGCGGAACCGATAAAAAGACCCCGGTTTGCGGAGATATTTCGGCCCCGATGGAGTCCATGATCAAAGGAATTAACGGCGGCCAATCCTTTTCACCACTTTCGATATATTGTTTGTATTGAATGCTGTCGAGATAAATTCCCGGTCTGATATGAGAATAGCGGTTTTCGAGCAGAAAATACTCATCGTCATTTACGGGTATCTGAATCGTGGTCGTATCGGCGCCCGATTCCGCAAAATTCAATTTTATATCCTGTGAACCTTTGATCGGGACAGGCGTATCCCAGCCCATAAACTTCCGCTCCCAGGCAGAGGGATAACTGGGAACCAGGCCGTTCAGATTGGCCGAGCCCTGATCCATTAATCCGAATTTTCCAACGCCGGTTTCTCCGGTCTCTGTATTGTACAAGCCCGGCAAACCGAGATAAAATCCCATCATGAAGGCAAAGGTACCGTTCAGACCAATCTGATAGTCACAGGGCGTCGTGGCTCCGCCAAAAACATCCTCCCAGTTGTCATAGAGTAAGTGATTTTGAGATTCCGGTAAAATAATGCCACTCGTGATATGGGTATCGCCATCCACCAGGATTGAACTGCCTGATTGACCGATGGAAGTAAAATAATCGGAAATGTCGGCGCTGCTCAGATATGCAGAGGGAATATCATAGGGAGTCGGATCAAGGTCGATGGCAAAGTCCTGGCCGACGCCGGCATGAAAAACAACCACAATATCATATTGGCTGAAATCGATGTCGTCATCCTGATCTGCCAGATGGACGGCTTCAACCAACAGTTCGGTTAAGCGGATATCAACGGAATCCTGCTTCAGGAACGGATGGTAATAGGCCATCTTATGGGATAATGTATAGACATCATTATTATCCAGAGGAAATACCGCTGAATTCGTCGTATCGATAGTCAGTTTTCCGGATGAAACATGCCGATAATAATTTGACAGAGCCCGAATATGATCCCGGAAGTAAGCGTTATTATGTGGCGCCGGATCGATTTCGGGAAAAGTAGCATCATTGCAGGGTAGATTAACAGGATTCAGTAAGAATTTCCCGTTACCGGTGGTTGCATCATTGTCATCCGCCTGAAAATCGACTCGCAGTGCACAGATTCTCCTGACACCGGCGACAGCATCTGCCCGTGATTCAGGCAGAGATTGTTTATATAAAATTGGTTTTATCCTAGCATGTGATGGTATTGATGCTAAGACAATAAATGAAATCAGACCAAGAATATGATTCGTCGATTTTTTCATGATGCGGTGTATTCTGCAACTCGGGAAAATCCTGATTTAACCGTTGTTCAGATCAAACTCCTAAAATTTGATATCCAGCGAAAAAAGCATCGTATTCTGACGGGGATGTCCGGTGTCACCGGCCGTATAACCAAAATCGAAGCCCAGTCCGGCATAGCGTAATCCGGCGCCAAACGTCGGGACAGGCCATTTATCGTTCACCAGAATATTTCCCGTCTTGTCATAAATAAAGCCCATGCGAATGGCAAAGAGATCGGAATACCAGTACTCGATACCAAAATTATGCGTCAGCTTTTCCAATTCTTTTTTCAGCGAACCGTCATTGGTATTGCCATCTTCATCTTCATCGCCAATGCCGTCGGCGGCAGAATCGTGCAACAAGAGCCAGTCATCCACCCATGATGTAAATATACCCATGTACCAATCATCGGTATGGGCTTTTTCATACTGACCATCTTTGTTGTATTCACCGGCTAATGTATAATGACCATTTTCATCATAATGACCAACCAGTCCGTCACCGTCGACATCACGGTCGGGATACGAAGCAACCAGCAGTTTATTGACATCATAGGCAATGGTAACCCGGTTATACTCACCGCCGAATGTGTAATTTAAACCCAATTTAAGATTTGTCGGCATCGGATCGGCCTGAGCGGCATCAATGAAGGCAATCTTGGGACCGATGTTTGCAATCGACGCACCAAATGTCAGGTCCCTCAAGAGAAACTGGCGTTTCATGTAACCGACATCAAAGGCAAAATTGGTCGAAGTACCCTTTCCCTTTTCTTTGCCGGCGCCCTGATCGGTGAGATGCTGGTGAACCATTTTGACATTCACACCGATAGATGATGTCCTTGATAAGGCTGTTCCGTAGGACCCGGTCATGGCCATCATAAAGGATGTAAAAGTACCCAACGAATTTCCATACTCGTCCGTGCGCTCCTGTTCACCCAGATTCAGTAGGATAATATGACCTCCGAACATACCGACATTCTTTATGTAATGACGATACCCCAGAAACTCATAATAAATATCATTGGCAAGATTCGGTAACCAGTTCGTATGCGTTAGAGACAATTCGCGACCGGTTAAAAAACCTAACCCCGCAGGATTATAAAAGGTAGCGTAAGCATCATCAGCAATCGCCGCACCGACCTCACCCATTCCCGAAGCACGGGCCCCGGGATTGATGAGCAGCCAGACGGCTCCGGCTTCGCTCTGGGCGAAAGTAACCGTAATGCTCATCAGCAACACCGCCAATATTATCACACTTTTTTTCATTAATACCTCCTAGAAACAAAAAACCGAAAAATGACTGTAATCCGGTTCATCAATACCTGTAATTTTGGGATTGTGAGAAGAAAAATTCTGCTTTCTTCGGTAAGGATTTATCAACTAATCGATAGGCTCTCCAACTTCGTCGGGGAAATTACGTCTATTAATACCAAGAATCAAGTATATTTCATTGCTTCCACTAAAACTCTTCCGCTTCATCAATGAGCATAACCGGAATGTCATCCTTGATATCGTACCTCAACCGGCATTTATGACAAATCAACTTTGAATGCTTCCTATCATATTCGAGGTCATCTTTGCACTTGGGACACACTAAAATTTCAAGCAATTCATCCGATAACATTTTAACCTCAATTAATCAAGCAATGCACTGATTTATATCACATTCCACGCAAGCCATTCCGGAATTGTTCCGACATTCTAATTTTTCGAACCGTTTAAATTACTCATCCGCTCGATCTGATCTTTGAATTCATCCAGATCTTTGAACTTTTTATACACAGAAGCAAAACGAATATAGGCCACCTCATCCAATTCTTTCAGGTACTTGATAACCAGTTCGCCGATTACATTCGAGGCGATTTCTCCGCCTGATAATTCTTCAATTTCTTTCTCGATATCAATAACGACGGATTCCAGTTTGTCAACAGGAACAGGACGCTTATTACATGCGATTTTCAAACTGTTAAACAGTTTCCGGCGGTCATATTCTTCCCGCCTTCCGTCATTTTTAATAATTGTCAGGGGATATTCCACCACATATTCATACGTCGTAAAGCGGTGTCCGCAATCCAGACACTCCCGTCGGCGACGAATCGCATTGTTTTTCTGGGCGGATCGGGAATCGACAACCTTTGTGTCATTTGAATCACAAAACGGGCATTTCATGTTTTATCCTAATGTGTTGATTTCCTGGTATAGAGGGAATTGTTTACACAGCTCCCGAACCTCTTCTCTGACCGATTTTCTGAGGTTTTCATCGTCATGATTTTGCAGTACTTTATCAATCAGACCCGCGATTATCCGCATTTCGGCTTCTTTCATACCCCGCGTCGTCATCGCAGCGGTACCAATCCGGATGCCGCTGGTAATAAAGGGGCTTTTCGTATCAAAGGGGACCATATTTTTATTGGTCGTGATTCCGGCTTCCTCAAGTATATTTTCGGCTTTCTTACCGGAAATGTTCTTATTGGTCAAATCAATCAGCATGAGATGGTTGTCTGTGCCGCCGGAAATCAGGTTGTAATCTCGACGAACAAGTTCCTCCGCCAATGTTTTAGCATTATTGATAATCTGCTGAGCATAAATCCTGAACTCCGGTTTCAGGGCTTCGCCAAAAGCCACCGCCTTCGCCGCAATAATATGCATCAACGGCCCGCCCTGGATTCCCGGCATGACATTCGAATCGATTAATTCG
>QNCV01000193.1 GCA_003645845.1 Fidelibacterota bacterium
AATAAATGACTTTCCATGGTAAGGTAGACAAAGAAATACTAAAAAACATTAAAAACTTTTGACACTACTAGAAATAATGAAAGGCAAAGATATGAAAGATATGAAAGAAAAAGTCCAAAAGGTTCTTGAAGCGGTTCGTCCCTTTTTACAGGCTGACGGCGGAGATGTGGAACTAGTAGAGGTAGCCGACGACGGCATTGTGAAAGTCCGTTTAACCGGCGCCTGTGGTGGTTGTCCGATGAGCACATATACACTTAAAATGGGTATAGAGAGTAAATTGAAAAAAGAAATTCCGGAAGTCAAAGCAGTTGAACAGGTTTTTTAAATTATCGGTTGGTTTATCAAGGCGATTTCGATAACGTTATCACACTGAGATATGTCCAATCACCAAAATCAATTATCAATCGAAGGAGGCAAGTAATGGACAAATATGTATGTTCCGTTTGCGGATATGTTTACGATCCGGAAGAGGGCGATCCGGATAACGGAGTTGAACCAGGCACAGATTTCAATGATATTCCCGAAGACTGGGTTTGTCCGGTCTGCGGAGTCGGTAAAGACGAATTCGAAAAGGAATAATATTCCGACTTTCTTATAATCAGGTCCTAATCCAACTCAAGAAGGAGATCATCATGTCCCTTTTTTCAGCAAAAGATATCTTTAAATTTGCAGTTAATATTGAGGTAAATGGCGAGTATTTTTACCGGGAAACTGCAAAGTCACTTTCCAACCCAAAAGTAAAAGATCTATTCACTTTACTCGCAGATGAAGAGGTAAAACACAAAGCCACTTTCGAAAAATTGGCCGAGCGGCTCGGTAATATCGAATTGCCGGAACTCAGTAATGAAGACTATCGCGCTTACCTGGAAGCCTACACTGAGAACCTTATATTCTCCGATAATGAGATAAAAAGTAAAATCGCCACCATCAACAGTGAGAAAGTTGCACTGATCTTTGCCATCGACAAAGAGCTGGACACGGTTCATTATTACAAGGAGATTAAAAGCCTTATCCCCGAAAGCGAATACGGGCTGGTAGATAAAATTATCGAAGAAGAACGCCGCCATGTCATCAAACTGGCCGAAATGAAACAACAGATCGTATAACGTTCTTCATTCACTCCTATTTTAATGTCTTTGGCATGTTTCTGAAGACTATCCATACAATTCATTACTAAAATTCAATGAGTGACAACCAATTAACATCCATAAAAACGAACACCGGTAAGCGGTATCAGCGCCTGAGGTTGCTCCTTTCTATCACAGAATTTATTCTTGGATTGGCGATTCTTTCCGCATTTCTTGGGTTTGGATTATCCCAAAAATTGGAAGGGTTGATTCGATTATCTTTCCGGAATGATTATCTCGTCCTGATCCTGTTTGTCACTTCATTAGGTCTTTTTGAAGGTATTTTGCTGTTTCCATTGAGTCTTCATTCCGGCTTTATCATTGAACATCGGTATAATCTCAGTGACCAACGATTATCATCCTGGTTCCGGGAACAGTTGAAGGCCGTTCTTGTATCCTATCCCATCATACTTGTATTAATTACCATTTTTTATACCCTTCTTTGCCGTTATCCGCTTACCTGGTGGATATGGATGGGAACCGCCATGGTGCTTTTCTCAATTATCATTGCCCGGCTGGCTCCAATACTACTGTTTCCGATTTTTTATAAATTTGTTCCTTTGGAAGATAAATCTTTGACGGAAAAAGTCTCCAATCTGTGCAAACAGGTTGGCTTGAATCTGAAGGGCGTTTACCAGTTCAATCTCAGCAAGACCACCCGCAAGGCTAATGCGGCTTTTACCGGGATCGGCAAATCAAAACGGGTCATTTTGGGGGATACTCTTTTGAATAACATGGAAACTGATGAGATACTGGCGGTCCTTGCCCATGAATTAGGTCATTATAAATTGAAACATATCTGGAAAGGTATGGCCCTGGGTACAGGAATTACCTTTCTCGGATTATATCTCACCGCCCGGATATACAACTCTTCTCTCGCTTTGTTCGATTTCCATCACCCCGATCAGATCGCCGCATTACCTCTCATCGGGATTTTATTAACCCTCTACCAGTTTATTACGGCGCCGATTCAGAATGCTTATTCTCGCAGCAATGAACGCGCTGCCGACGATTTTGCCGTCCGGCTTATCGGTAACCCGGAACCGCTAATTTCCGGGCTGAACAAACTTGCAGATCAGAATCTTGCCGACCGCCAACCTCATCCAATCGTGGAATTCCTTTTCTACAGTCATCCGTCAATTGCAAAAAGGATCGCACGGTTATATCGGTCCTCATCCTGACATGCTTATTCTCAGCTAAAATAAAATATCATACATTTTCATATACTAACTCGGTATAGCCGATAATTTAATTTACAATTGGGAATAAGCATGAAGGTTGTTTCTGGGTATTTTCGACTAAATTGTCACAAGTCATTCGGATTGTAGATACAGAAAGAAAACCTTAAAATTTTATAGCAACCCCGACGCACTCAGGTGACAGTTTGATTATCCTTCCCGTATTATGGATATTTGGAAATAATTTCCGGTCCGATTGGGGCAGATTCCTGATGTTGTCTTTTCCCGGACTTGGTGTTGTAATCCAGATTATTAAATGGAACTTTCGACGCAAAAGTCCGGACGGTGTTCGAGGGGATAAGACATCAGGGTTTCTCAAACTCTTCCTTTCGTAGGGTAACCCCGTGGAATTTCTTCGATTAATAACAATAAATTGTTAAAATTGCATAGAAATTGACATTTTCGAGACACGAAAGCAAAATACAAATTATTTATCATGATTTTACCTCCAAATTAAAAATGACAGGAAAGATATTGATATGACTGAGCACAAATTCAGAAGAACTCACCGGTTTCCCATCATAAACATCATTATTTCTCTTTCACTTACGATAATATCCTTCTCTCAAACAAATCCCCGATACAACTATTCCGTTGATCTGACTAATGTTCGCCATGATCGGATCAATGTCATTCTCGACTGCCGGGATTTCGGTCAGGATCAGTTAATCTATCACTTTCCTAAAGTCGTTCCGGGAACCTATACCAAATCCGATTTTGGCCGTTTTATTCATAAATTTCAGGCATTTGATCAAAATGGAAATGAACTCCGATGTAAAAAAGAGGGAAAGAATAGTTTTATTATTTCAAATGCTTCCGATATACAGACCATCAGCTACTGGGTCAGTGACACCTGGGATATGTTTTTCGGGCATATCCGGATTCTGCCGATGGAAGGAACAAATATTGACGATGGCCGGAATTTTGTTATCAACACATTTGCCGTATTCGGTTACTTTGACAAACATGTCCAGAACCCGGCAACAATAAATTTTACCATTCCCGAAGGTTTTTATGGTGTGTCGGCTCTGCACCAAACGCCAATAAATGATCGGAAAGTTCGCTTCAACGCCGAGGATTATCATCATCTGGCCGATTGCCCGATCATGTTTTCATCGCCGGACACCGTAAATTTCAAAATTCGCAACATGGAAGTTACTATCGGAACATATAATGAAATTCCGAACACACCCTTCTCATCGAAAGTGTACGAGGATATCTATCCCTCAGTTAAAGCCATCGGCGCTTTTCTCGATACTTTACCGGCCGATAACTATGCTTTCATCTATTATTTGACCGACGCACGTAAATTAGGAGAGATACTTAATGCAAAATACTTCAAAGTGCCCCGTGCCATCGGATTTCTGTTGACCCACCGGATTCCCGTGGGAGGAGCACTCGAACACAACAACTCAACCTTCAGTTATTCTTTTGATGTCGGTGAAGGATATGAGGACCTGACAATGGATATCGTTTCTGATATATCAGTTCACGAATTTCTTCATATTATTACCCCACTGAACCTGCACAGTCAGTATATTGATAATTTCAACTATATCGAACCGAAAATGTCCAAACATCTCTGGCTTTATGAAGGGTGTACGGAATACTTTGCCAAACTGGTAACCGTCAAAGAAGATCTGATTACCCCGAAAGAATTTCTGATAAAAAAGATGCGCCGCAAACTGATTCGCGGAGAAAAATTTCCCAATGAAAAGATGTCATTTACCGAAATGAGCGCCAATGTTCTGAAACTAAAATACAAACGTCATTATAACCAGGTATATCAGCGGGGCGCTGTGCTGGCCATGTTGCTGGATATCGAAATTATTCGTCTGACCGAAGGACAGAAAACGTTGCTTGACGTTATTAATGAACTACTGACAAAATACGACAAGGATCACCCTTTTGACGAAGACAGCTTTATCGATGAATTCGTCAGTCTGGTACATCCCGATTTAAAAATATTTTTTGATAAATATATCGAAGGGCGTGAAGACATCCCATACCAGGAGATTCTGAACACGGTTGGCGTTGATTATCATAAATCCATTGAAGAAAACCGCCCGATTTACCCAATTCGTGAAAATGATATTAAATATCGCCGCCGGAATATGAACAGAACTGTAGAAATAACCCGGGTAAAGAAAGATGACTTTGTCGGTTTCCAAAAAGGAGATATTGTCAAATACGATATTTTCTACAATTACTTCCTTGATGAAAACGGAAATTATCTTCCCGAGGATTCAACCATCGCAATACCGGTCACTAGAAATGGGAAAGAAATTAAGTTACCAGTAACAATCAAATACGCTCAGAAAACCACCGAAAACAAGATCAATATTATGCCTGAGATGACAGCAGAACAACGAAAATATTTCAATATTTGGTTGGGAATTAACGAATAGAGAGAATAATTATGAACATTGTCGTCCTTGATGGATATACCCTGAATCCCGGTGATCTCAGCTGGGATAAACTGAAGTCGCTGGGCACCTGCCACATCTTCGATAGAACAACACCTGACGAATTACTGAAACGCGCTGCGGACGCTGAGATTCTGATTACCAACAAGGTAGAGATCAGAGCAGAGATGATTGAGCAACTACCGAAACTGCAATACATCGGGCTCAGTTCCACCGGCTATAACGTCGTTGATATCGATGCGGCGGCCAGACATAACATTCCTGTCACCAACGTCCCGGCCTATAGTACGCTGTCCGTGGCTCAAATGGTCTTCGCCCACATCCTCAATCTCTGTCACCACATCGCCGATCATTCCGATTCGGTAAAAAGGGGAGACTGGTCGAAGTCCAACGACTTCTGTTTCTGGAATTTTCCTTTAATTGAACTCCGGGACCGAGTCATCGGAATCATCGGTTTCGGGCGGATCGGACAGGCAGTGGCCAAAATCGCCGACTCCTTTGGAATGAGTGTTTTGTATTATGATATCAACCCGCCGGTAGAAACGTGCAATAAATTTGAAAATGTCAGTCTCGATCGGATTTTTCGAGAAAGCGATATCATTTCGCTGCATTGTCCGTTGACTA
>QNCV01000194.1 GCA_003645845.1 Fidelibacterota bacterium
CGCCGGGATAACGGCGGTAAAAATCGGCCACGTGTGAAAGCATGTTACCGTTCATCGCTCATTCGCTCACTCGCTGATTCGCTCACCCCTCCCCCACCACCACTTCATGCTCCAAAGAGCACAACAACACATCATCCTCCACCCGCACCACCCTATCCTCCACCGCCTCCAACTCACCCTCGGCGCCCGGCTCTTCCTGCGCCGGGACGACGGGCCGCACACTGAGCTGCACATCCAACACGTGCTTCACGCCCGGCACCCGCTGAACCAACGACGGAATCTCGGCCACATAGAGCCCCCGTCCGAACGGCCACCCCGACCACTCCGGCGGCAACACCCCCTCGCCCACCCGGTCATCATCCAACGGCAACGGACTGATGAAACTGCGCAACGCCGCCGCCACCCGTTCCCGCACCACCTCCGGGTTACTGTACTCGGCGGGCACCACCTCCACCCGCACCTTCACCCCCAGATAACGCGGCTCCCGGACGTGCAACACCGTCGTCAACAGCCGGTACCGATCCAGATGACGCTCCACCGTCTGCGCCAACGTTCCATCCACGTGCAACCCGCGCAGATCCCCTACCGACAACGAATCGGCGGCGGCGGGCACCACCAACACCTCGACCGTGCCCGGCGGCAACCGTTCATCCCCGGCGCGTGGAGTGCGGCACTTGACACGGGCGACGGCGCGGGTCGCCTGCAAAGCCAACTGCTCGTAATCCTCGGCGGTCACGGCCCGCGACTGCACCCGCAACTCCCGACGGGCACGGGCCTTCACCTCTTCCAGACTCTCCGGGTCACGCCCGCCGGTCGCCCGTCGCAAATTCGTCACCCGCGCAACATAGGCCAACGAAGTGGTGAGCACCCGCAGACTCTCGGCGGGCACGTTCCCCTTCACCCCGCCGCCGTACCGGTACCGGCTGAAGCGGATGGCACGCCCCGCTTCCGGCACCCGTCCGTACTGCCGCACCGTCCCGTCGGGCTGCCGCACCGCCGGGCCGAACGCGACCTCCCCCGTCGCCGTGTCCACCGTGAAATGCCGCGCGTACCGGTCCGAGCGGGAGAAATCTTCCACGCACTCCCAGGGGACAAAGACCACTTCCCCTTCCCGCTCCTCCTCCACCTCGACCGTCTCCCCCTCCTGCAACGAGAGAATCGGCGCGTGTTCCAGGCGGAACGTCTGACCGGGCTCGCCGTTGCTGCGACCCAGCACCTCATGCTCCACGATGACCGCGTGGGTGGCCGGCACCGTCCCCCCCAGCGCGTAAGCGGACACCGAAAGCACGCGCGGCGATTCCGAATACATCCCCTGCTCCGGGCGCCGCTGCTCCAACCTACAGCGCACCCAATACCCCCGCCGTCCGCGCACTGCCACCGGCTTCATCTCCAGCGGCAGATAGAGCACCAACTGCCCTTTGGGATTGTTCAACCCGCCGGTGGTATCCCGCTCGCCGGGACGAGTGCTGGGCACGACCTCCTGCCACACCCCATCCCCGACCGCGCACTCCCACACCCAGGGCGGATCCTCCCGCCGAATCCCGACCGCCTGAGTGCGCTCACACTCGAATTGCAGTTGCAGGATGTGGCCGCTGATGTCCCGCGTCTCGTCGAACCCCAGATAGAACGCATCCCCGTCCTTCGGCTCCTGACTGAAGGCGTAGAAAGTCTCGATACCCAGGCGCGGCAGATAATTCTTCTGGAAATCCTCCTCCCGGCGCAACTGCGTCAGTTTCGGCGGGACGACGGTCAACCGCCGGTCGGTGGTGAAAATCACCTCTTCCTCCCGCCCGACACCCCGCGAGATGACCTGCGTCCCCGCCGGGATGACCACTTCCGTATCGTTCTCCGGGCCGATGGGCAGAGAGACCGAGAGCCAGAAAGTCAAATCGGTGCGTGCGCTACTGGCCGGGCGCGGCTGCACCCCCAGCAAATTCAAGAACTGGATGTAATTCTTCTCCGGCACCCGATTCAGACGGTAGACGATCAACTCCGTCATCCAGGCGAACAACTCGATCAACGTGATACCGGGGTCACTCAGATTGTACTCGGTCCATTCCGGGCAATAGCGGACGATACGCCGTCGCGCCTCGTCCACCAAATCCCGCTGAAACCTCAAATCATCCAGATTCGGTACTGGCAATGGCATAAGACTCTCCCCCTACCTCACCACTCTTCCTCCCCCACCAGGAAGAACGGGTAGACGATACTTCGCTCGTCGTGGGTGGCCTTGATGGTGTAATGCACCTCCACCAGCAACGCCCCATCCGGTTCATCGCCGGACACGACGTTCACCCAACGCACCTCGATACGCGGCTCCCAACGGCGCAGCGCGTCCGTCACATACCGCCGCATGAGCGTCTCCGTGGCCGCGTTGCGCGGCTCGAAAAGCAAATCGTGAGCCCGGCAACCGAACTCAGGCCGCATGACCCGTTCGCCGGGGCGCGTCCCCAGGATGATACGGATGGATTGCTCGATGTCCTCCTCACCGCTGACCAACGCAATCTCACCCCTGGCGTTGACCCGCAGCGGAAACGCCAACCCGCGCCCCAGATACTCCCTGCCAGACAACTCACCCATCAGCCATCACCCCCCAATCAACACCGTCGGCGCACCGACGGCGACCGCCGTCGTGACCGGCACCCCGCTATACGGATTCACTCCTGTCACCTGACTACCCACACGGGCAGCAGGCCGTCCGCCGATCAACACCGTCGTGCTTCCCATCGTGATACTGCCGGTACAAGCATTCCCCGACACCATATCCCCCACCACCGCCGCCGGTTGACCGGCGATGAGCACCGTCGCCACCCCCGGCCCGGTGATTGCGTCCCCCGTCGCCGTCGTATCACCCACCCTCGCCGCCGGAAACATCCCTTTTCCTCCTCGTAGGACGCAGATGAACGCTGATAACGCAGATTTTTATCACTCTTTCCAGCGTTCCATCCCAATTCAGGACTTCACTTACCATTACCCATCGTTGGCCTCATCCAACGCATAGACCCCTTGCGGTCATTGTCGAACGCCTTGCGCTTGATTTCGGCCCTGGGCCCAAAATTGAGCAACAACCCAACCTCATAGGGAGTTGCCTTCAAATAGTTAAGCAACTGGGCTTCATGCTCCGGTAACAACCGCTTCACAGCCTTCAGTTCGACGATGACAGCATCGGCCACCAACAAATCAGCAGAGTATTCACCCACAACCTCGTCGCCGTAATAGACGACAATACGTGCTTCCTGGGTCACATCCAACCCCAAGCGGCGCAACTCAATAGCCATCGCATTCTGATAGACCTTCTCCAAAAAGCCATAGCCGAGTGCATTATAGACCGTATAGAACGCCTTGATGATTAACTCCGTCAAATCGGCATGCTTGAAACCCAGAGCCATCCCTTCTCCCATCTATCAGCGTTCGTCTGCGTTAATCCGCGTCCCCCCCAATCACCCCAAACAAATCCAACCCATCAGCGTCCATCTGCGTTAATCTGCGTCCCACCCCACCAAACATCATCAATTGATTTTCACCAACGATCCCTGAATCTGCATCATCCCGCTACTCTTCACCTCCACCTGCCCGCTGCCGTTGATACTCACCTGTGCCCCCTTCAACTCACTCTTCCCCTTGCCCTCAAGAGCCAACTGCGCCCCTGCAATCTTACTGTTCCCCGTCGCCTCCACCGCCAAATCGGACTTCGTCTTGATACTCCCTTTGGCATCCGACTCCAGACTCATATCGCCGCCGCTCTTGATCACCAACTTCCCCCCGGCCTCGATCGTCAAATCACCGTCCACCCTGATTTGCATACTGTTCTCCTTCGAGTTGATGACGATACTGTTCTTCCCCGTCTTGTCCTGGATGATAATCTGCTCCTCACCCTCCGTATCATCCAGCACAATCAAGTGACCGCTCCGGGAGCGCAACACCCGCTGATTGACGTACTTCTTATCACTCGAAAGAACATCGGTCGTCCCGGTCGGTGGCTTATCCTTCTTGTTCCACAACGCGCCGACGATGTACGGATGGCCCACATCGCCGTGCTCGAAAGCCACCAACACCTCGTCATCCACCTCCGGCAGGAACAAAAACCCCCGTTCCGCACCGGCCATCGGCGCGGCAATGCGAGCCCAATTACTGGCGAGTTCCGCGTCCTTATCCTTTGGCAACCAGGGAAACAACACCTGCACCCGTCCCAGCCCCTCCGGGTCATCCAAACTGACGACTTTGGCCGTCACCACCCCCTGGATACCCCGTCCGCGCTCCTCATCACCGCGCAGAATGGCGCCCAACGTGTTGGGACTGCGCCCGGACACCCCGAACATAACCCGATACGTCCCCTGCGAGTAGACGTGCCGCGCCCCGGTGACGTAGTAATCGCCGCTGAACTTCTCCCCCACTCCCTCGACGGTGACGAGCCGCCCGGCAATCAAACGCGGGTCTCCCTGGCGGCAAACCCCATTAGCCCGGACGAACTTACTCTCCACCTCGGAGAAACGGGCGGCGGCCATCTCTTTGGCCCGGTCGAGATTGCGCACCGGACGCCCAACCACCACCTCTTCGGCCCCTTTGCCAAAAGCCTTCTGGACGAGAACGTGCGGCTTACTCGACGCCGTCAACCCAATCTTGGGCACCGTACCTTCTCCGGCGTCTTGCGCCACACCCTCGACCGGCTGCTTCTCCGCCGGATTCCACCCCTTGACCAAAGCCTGATCCACCTGACGCACCGCCGTCAGGCGCGGCTCGAAACTGCGCAAATTCTCTCCCCAAACCAACTTGGCCGGGCGTTCCCCGGCCTTCCCGCGATGAGCCCCCGCGTCCCGCACGTACAGCGTCTTGTCCTCGACGTACAACTGATAACCCAACCTACGAGCGCGGGCCCACAAAAACTCCCAATCGCTCTGATTGTACTGCATCACGTAACTGTACTTGACCCGATCGAGCCAACCGGCCTCGACCTTGACCCCGGTAATCCCCTCCGTCTCCCGCACGATCGTCTCGATAATCTGCTTCTCGCTGATACCGCCTCCCTGGGGATTGGCATCTCCATAAGTGCGCGTATGCTTCCCCCGATTCAGGCGATGGGCTCGGTCATACCCTCGGACTCGCAACTCCACCCCTTCCGCTGCGAACACCGGCTCGATGGCCGTGACCTCCCCCACGATGAGCGTCGCCCGCACCTCGCGCGACTCATTGGGAATCTCGTCGCTGCGTACCTCGATCTTGACCTCCGCCCCTACCTCGAAGACATCCGAATCGGTGTACCGCAACTTCCCCGAAGTCGGATCCATCACATCATTGAGCGTGATGATGAACATCGCCGGCATATACACATTCGTATCCACCACCATCTCCACCAGGTCGCGTTCCAGATCCTCCTGCTCCCGCCCGTTGATGGTGATGACAA
>QNCV01000195.1 GCA_003645845.1 Fidelibacterota bacterium
CATTTATGTCTCACTTGAAAAGACAATGGCCTGTGGTCTTGGCTTATGTCAGGGATGTATCGTGACCAATTCTTCGGATAAATCGCGTAAACACTATTCGTTAGTCTGTAAAGACGGTCCGGTATTTGACCTGAAGGATATTGAATTTAATGATTGATTTGAGTGTCTCTCTGAATAAAAATCTCGTCTTGTCTAATCCGATATTAACGGCGTCGGGAACTTTCGGTTATGGAGATGAACTGGCCGATCTGCTTGATATTAACCGCTTTGGCGGAATTATTACAAAGTCTATCAGTCTTGAACCGCGTCAGGGAAATCCGGACCCAAGGATTGTGGAAACACCGGCCGGAATGATTAATTCGATTGGTCTGGCCAATATCGGTCTCGATGCATTTTTAAGGGAGAAGAAGAAATTTCTAAGCCATCTGAGATGCAAGGTGATCGTAAATATCGCTGCGAAAACCGAAAAGGAATTCTGTGAGGTCATTCAACGTCTGAACGATGAGGATTGGATCAGCGGTTATGAAATTAACGTATCCTGCCCGAACGTCAAAGAGGGCGGGATTGCATTTGGAACGGATCAGGAGACATTACAGCGATTAACGAAAAACATTCGCAAAATAACTGACCAATATCTAATCATTAAATTAACGCCGAACGTCACCAACATTGCCCAAATGGCAAAGATTGCCGAAGATGCCGGCGCAGATGCAGTTTCACTAATCAATACGGTTTATGGTTCCGCTATAGATATCTATACTCGCAAACCCAGGATAAATTCAACTATTGGCGGACTTTCCGGCCCCGCCATTAAACCGATAGCGTTGGCAAATGTTATAAAAGTATCGGGAGCGGTTAGGATTCCGATCATCGGAATTGGCGGAATAACTACCGGAGAGGATGTCCTTGAATTTCTGATTGCCGGCGCTACTGCGGTGCAACTGGGAACAGTGAATTTCATGAATCCTCTGGCCTTGTATGGCATGCTGGATTTCATATCGGATTATCTGAATCAACAGGGAATTGATTCAATCAGTCAATTGATTGGGTCGCTTCAAAAATGAGACGGCTGTTACTGACATTTTTCTTTCTTTTTCTGACAATGTGTGCTCCGGCGCCACGGTATCATTATTCCTCACCGCCGCCATCCAAGGGAAAGAATCACCAGAAACAATCATTACACCATCGCCAAAAACCGCCACCTATGTTGATAAAAGGCGTCCAGCATACAGCTGTCTTTATGGCTTCCTATTACGGTTTGAACGATGGCTTTGACGGAAAAAAAGCGGCTAACGGAGAAATATTTCATAAAGACGGTCTCACCGCAGCTCATAAATCATTGCCTTTCGGAACGATATTAAAAGTGACATTTCTGAAAACCGGTAAGTCTGTTAATGTCAGAATCATTGACCGGGGCCCTTATATTGCCGGAAGAGATATCGATCTGTCCTATGGAGCGGCTGTAAAACTGGGACTGGTCAAATATGGTGTCGGCAAAGTCAAAGTGACTGTCATTAAATGGGGAACAGGGGAGACGAAACATCATGAGTGAAACGAAAAAGTTGGGCAATTTTACAACAAGGATGATTATAAATGTGCTGGGCATTCCGGCAATATTATTTCTGATTAAAATTGGTCGGCTTCCCTTTGCTCTGTTTATGGGATTGGTTGCCTTATTAGCACAAGTCGAATTTTATCGTTTAATGCAACGCAAAGGCTATCAACCGTGGAGCATTAGCGGAATTGGTTGTGGTGTTGCCTGGATTGTTGTCAGTTATTTTGCTCAGGAGCTTTTATTTCCCCTGATGATTTTGGTGTTTCTGGTGCACATGGGAATCATCCTGTTTAAACCGATCGAAAATGCCACTGCCAACATTGCGGTAACATTATTCGGCTTTATTTACATTCCCGTGATGCTTTCAATATTGGTTGTATTAAGAGAAACTACCGGTCATTTAGAAGGGGGACAATTGGTGACAATAATTTTTGTTACCATCTGGATTTGTGATGCTCTGGCTTTTGTGTTCGGAAAATGGCTGGGTAAAAAGAAAATTGCGCCGTCAATCAGTCCCGGAAAAACCTGGGCCGGTTGTATTGGCGGACTGCTGGGTGCTATTGCAACCGTAGTCTTGATCGATTATTTGGGTTGGAAACCGGCGTATTTACAATTAAAAGATATGATTGTTATCGGATTAATTGCGGGAATATTCGGTCAGTCCGGCGATTTTATTGAGTCGGTTATAAAACGTGATGTAAATGTCAAAGATTCCAGTTCATTATTAATGGGACATGGCGGTGTAATGGATCGTTTCGACTCGTTTCTTTTTGCGCCGGGCTTTGTATATTTATATATGTTTTTTTCAGTCTGGAATTGAATCATTCGGGAGGTCTGATGTCAAAGGGGATAAATAATAATAAAGACGTTTTGGAGAAATTAGATTCTCTTAGTGATCAAATTGAGGATAATGATAAGCCGATTGCCATAATCCTGGCTGCCGGACACGGGAAACGGATCAAATCCGAGCGGTCAAAAATGATGCATGAAATCTGGGGAGTGCCAACGGTTGTTCGGGTGGCCAATTCCGCTGCAAAGGGCCTGGAATCGGAGAACCAGGTTATCGTTGTTGGTATCAAAGCCGAAGAAGTGGCCAGGGCGGCAGGCAAGGCAGATCATCGGATCTTTGTCCTGCAGAAAGAGCAGAAAGGAACGGGCGACGCCACACGGGCAGCTCTTCTTGCTCTTGATTCTTGCAAGCATATTCGAGACCTTTATATTTTACCTGGAGATATGGGGCTGATAACGGCTGATATCCTGGCGACATTCAGAAAGAGTTTTGAGATATCGAATTGCGGGATGAAAATCCTGACCGGTGTTTATCGCGGTGAGCCGGATGCTAATACCTACGGGCGGATTATCCGGGTTCCCACCAAGGATACAGAAGGGAATCAATCCGGTGACGATTACGGTAAGGTCATTGAAATTAAAGAACATAAAGATATTTTGGCGATTCCCGATGGATATAGTTATGTTGTTGAGTATAATGGGAAAAAATACTCGTTTCCCAAAGAACAATTGCTTCGGATAAAGGAGTACAATACCGGTATTTACGCCGTTAAGTACGATCTGCTTAAAAAACACATCAGCGATATTACTTCCGATAATGTTCAAGGTGAGCTTTATCTGACTGATATTATCAATATATTTAATCAAAACCATATTGCCGTAGGTGCAGATCCGGTGGATGACGATAATGCCGTCATCGGTTTTAACGTAAAGAGTGTTTTGAAAGAGATGGATTCGATTTACCGGAGAAAAGTCTATAAGCAGTTGCGTGATATCATTGTAATCGAAGATGAGGATGATTTTTTTATCGCTGATGAAGTTGTGGAACAGATTCTGGAGCTTGATAAACAGTATCCTTCTCTGGACATTTTTTTACAAAAAGGTGTGCATCTATCAAAGGGTGTCAAACTCAATCGCGGCGTCAGCATCTGGACTAATACCAATATCCGGGGAAATGTGGAAATCGGCGAAGGTGCGATCATTCAGGATAATGTTTCGATCCGGACATATCCGCACCAGCATCTGCGTATTGGCAATAACTGCATCATTATGCGGGGAGATATCATAAAGGGCAACCTGACGATCGGTGATAATACCCGGATTGAATCCGGCGTCAATATTACAGGTAGTGACGAATATCCGACCCTGATCGGTAATAATGTAACGATTAAGGGCACAACCTATATCTTCGGCTCAGTCATCGAAGATGATCTGTTCATTGAACATTCGGTGCTGAAGTGTAAAAAAGTTGAACGTACGCTTAAAAAAGACGGCTCGATTCAGCCTGTCCGCTGGGTTATGCCGCAACCCCAGGGGCTGGATATCATCAGCGATATATAGATAAGTTATTCATAAAGCCTTGTGTTAACGGGACCTTGCGAAGATTTTAAACCTTCGCAAGGCTTCTTTTTTAACTATTCGTAATGGGTCCACATGCGAATGATCTTGACGATTTTTTCGGTTCTGTATATCTGGTAAACAATCCGGTGTTGAATGTTAATTCGTCGCGAATAAGCACCTGATAAATCACCGACTAATTTTTCAAAAGGAGGCGGCGTCTGAAAAGGATCCCGCTGTAAAATTTCCAAAATAATAAGGGCTTTTGCTTGCAAACCGGCCCGTTTTAATTTCAGCGCGTCTTTTTGGGCCTGACCTGTGAAAACCAGTTTCCATTTCACCAATCGAGTTCCTCACTGCATTCTTCAGGCGGAGTTGTGAGACCTTCCCTGATTGACTCACGCATACCGGGAATTGAGGTCAGAAAAAGTGTTTCCTGAACAGCCCGCCAGTCCTCCTCGGCAATCAGAACGGCGTTATTCTTTTTGCCGGTAATTTGGATCGGCTCGTGAACTTCCGCGGTTTCGTTAATCAGTTTATATAAATATTTCCGGGCGTTGGTTGCGTTGATAGTTTTCATAAACACCTTGAATAACTTTGCAACAACGTACGTAATAAAGTACGTAGTTGCAAGAAAAAATGTTAACAAAACCTTGCGAAGGTTTCGAACCTTCGCAAGGTTCAAGGTTTAAATTTTTCCTTTTGCCTTTTGCATGGATACTGCGTATATTACTTACGAGTAACTTACGAGTATTGAAAGGCAAGGCAATGAACAAACAACTTTCACCCAAAAAACAGCGCTTCCTGGATTTCATTCGCAATTTCTGCAGCGATCATGGTCGGGCGCCGACTTTTCATGAAATTATGGAAGGGCTGCAGATCAAGTCACTGGGCACGGTAAACTGGTATGTCAGGGAGTTGGAGAAGCTGGGCGTTTTGGAGCGCGGAAAGTACAATGCCAAACGGGCGCTCTCGCTGCCGAATCAACCAACGGGGAATGAACTGCCGTTGTTGGGCTTTGTAGCCGCCGGTTATCCCCTGGAAGCCGTGGAAAACCGGGAAATGATTGAGGTGCCGCCATCCTATATTCATTCCGATAATTATGTGCTGAAGGTCAAGGGCGATTCCATGATCGATGACCATATCGAAGACGGCGATTATGTGATTATTCGCCGGAAACCGGAAGCGTCCCAGGGACAAACGGTAGTGGCATTTGTGAACGGTGAAGCTACGCTGAAACGGTATTACCGGAAATCCAATGGTGTGGAATTACATCCCCGCAATCCTGACTATGATGTGATTCGCGTATCGCCGGATGATGAATTCCGCATCGGCGGAGTGGTGTTGGCGATCTTGCGGCAGTATGAGTGAATGCAACCACAAAGGCACCAAGGCACAAAGAATATGTTATGTTTTTTCTTACATATAATTTTTCAACTAATAATAAAAAAGATCTTGGTGTCTTGGTGATTATTA
>QNCV01000196.1 GCA_003645845.1 Fidelibacterota bacterium
ACAATGTGATTCCACAAATGCTCTTTCAGGAAATGTTCCGGAACTGTTACAACGATAAACAGTGATACCAGCATTGATATCAGCAGTGTGATTCTGACCCAATTCCACTCCCCCGGTCCGATTTTACCGGTAAAAATGACCGCTGACAGTATCAGAATAATGACAATCAACAGTACCCGTTCCATGGACGATTGATATAACTGCCTTTTAATTTCACCCTTTGGAAAACAGATACAGCTATCATCATGATGAAGAGGTAAATCTTTACCACGGCGCCATCCCTGCCCGGCAGGAATTTTGATGAATTTATCCGTTAATAAACCACTGATTATTCCTATAATAAAGGTCAGCGCAATTATTAAGATTGCTTTTCCCGGAAACATCGCCAACATAACAAAGGCTTCATCACCGCTGGTGGCAATCATTGTGGCCACCAGAGCGCCGAATGAGATGATTCCGTGAGAAAAGAGAGTCACTGCCGTAAATGCACCCAGGCACCCCGGTATAGCCCCCAGCAACGCCGCAATGAAGTATTGCATCAGCCGGCCTCTTTTCAGAACATCGCGCCAGATACCCCTGGTCTGGACATTGACATATTCGATCACCAGCATCATGACAAAAATAAAACCGGTGATCATCAGACTTTGCTTTAAGGAACTTAAAACTATCATTTCAATTCTCACTCATTTTACATTGCTTTAAAGAGATTTCCTGAGAATACAATGATTTCGATCCGCACCCTTCTCCCATTCTTTAATAATCATATCCCAATTCTGACTAAGCCGTTCGAGAGCACTTTTAATAGATTTATCATTCATAACAACACATACGAATTTCTTCTTGATTCGCTTTATATTGGGACCGAATATCTTTGACACTACCACATGCACATCTTCCTGCTTTAATAACCCGGCAACACCTTTGGCTTTTTCCGGATCCGCATGTACATCTTCCTGTTCGTCAACAGTATTTTCAATTCTTTTAATAAACAGGACGCTGTTTTTTGTTATTGTGTAAATATCAAAATATTTTGCGTCCCCAAAATGCCGATCTATAAACTGTCGGCCCGTATCCGTAGCAACCGCTACCATCATTTCATCCATAATTCCCCGCTAAATAAATTTTTCACTCTTATTTTTGTTTGATTTCAAAATTGTTCCCTGACCTGTCTCTGATAAAAACAATATCAAAAGGATCGCGCTTAATCACGGTCACCGGAAAACCTTTCGACCGGCAGGCGGCAATCAGCGCTTGCCGATTCTCACTGACTATACAGAGATGGTCCCACAAAACATCCGATTTTTCTTCAGATAAAAACAATTCAATGGACAGATTGCCAATTGTTCCCACTATAACCTCAATGTCCTGCTCTCGATGAAAGATTTGACTTGCAATATTCTGCTTTAACGTGAATTTATTACGAATATCCATGCCCAAAATATCCTGATAGAATTCCCGAATATCCGACGGTTCTGTTATTGTCAAGCCCAGGTGCTGAAATTCCACTGACATCTAAGCGCCACTCCTTTTCAAAATAATCGCATCTGTTTTAACGCCAATATCCCGGGCAATCACCGGACATTTGGCCTTTAATAAGAAATAGATGGGACGTTTTTCAGTCGAAAGCCCCTCATAATTACCCTGTCCCTTAGCAATAACCATATCAGCATCTCTGAATAGTTCGCGAAACTCCCGGGTACAACTTTTAAGGATCGTCCCCGGGGCCGTACTGCCCGATGAATAGATACTCGCAACCCTGTCCAATCCGGCCGCCACGGCATCATCATGGGTTACATCATTCAGGACCGGCTCCTCCCTTACGACGTAAACCGTCGGTTTATTCATCGTCTCAATCAGCAAACGGTCAAAAACAGATTCACCGGCATTATCACCGATATAGAGGATATTTTGAGCCCGTTTAACGGCACTGCGAAAAGGTTCAATATCACAAATTTCAAACGTCTTACCGATAGTTTTCTGAATCTCTTCGCCAATATCGTATTCATCGCTGATTCCGAAATCGATCACATTCCCGGCAATCGCCAAACGAATTGCGGTCATCAGAGGATCATCTGAAGCGGCAACCATCTCTTCTAATTGTGGATAAATACCCAAAACTTCCTGAGTACTGCGTTTTTTGACGGCGGCGAGAGGATCATTTTCCCCACTGATTTCTCTCACCTTTTTAAAAATGATCTCGCCGGTTTCCGGCGGAGTATTTGTCAGGGGAATATCTTTCAGCATCATCCCCACTTCATCGATTAATTGCTTTAATATCGCCTCATCTTCAGTGACCCAGCGTCCACTCCGCAGAGCCTGATTCACAAAACAGGGAAAACAGTCCAGATAGGTTCTCATAATTCATTTTCTCGATTTTGGCGCACTTCAAAAATACCAATCAATAATATTTTTAACAAAAATATCTCTCCATACAGTCAAAGGTTTTTGTAGTCATCTCTTCATTCACAAAGAACGACAGCCGAATACGGGCTTCTTCCATCGGTCCGAATGCAATTCCGAATATGTCGCTGCAATATCATTATCTCATCTCCGTTTCCTGAGTTTTCGTCAATATTTCGGCGCCTTCGGAGGTCACCAAAACCGTATGTTCAAATTGAGCGCTGGGCGAGCCGTCAACCGTCCTGACTGTCCAGTTATCTTCCGCTGAAACAAATACGGCGTCATTATTGCCCATAATAATCATCGGTTCAATTGTAAAAATCATCCCCTTTTTCAATGTTATCCGATTCTCGGTAGTAAAGTGATGATAAACCATGGGCTCTTCGTGAAACCGCCTCCCGATGCCGTGACCGCCGTACTCTTTGACAATGGAATATCCGAATCTTTTGATATACCTTTCGATAGCCAGGCCGATATCCGAAAAATAGCCACCCGGCCTGACAGATCTGATTCCAATCATCAGCGCTTCTTCTGTCCGCTCAACCAGTTTTCTAATCTCTGGCGACACATCTCCGATAAGAAATGTTTTAGATGTATCCCCATGATAACCGTCCAGATTGACTGTCAAATCAATATTAACGATATCACCATCTTTAAGAATATCCGTTTCCGACGGGATTCCGTGACAGACGACATCGTTGATGGAGGTACAGATACTCTTCGGAAAACCGTTATATTGCAGTGGCGCCGAGCGGGCTCCGTGTTTCCTGGTATATGTCTCACAGAGATCGTTAAGGTATTGAGTCGACACACCCTCCTTGACAAAGGGACCGATATAATCCAACAACCGGGCAGCCAGTTGTCCGGCTCTCCGCATCATCTTTATTTCATGCCTGTTTTTAATAAATATCACAAGTCACCTCAGATCGTAGATGGCATCTGAATTCCTGCTGTATATTTTTAATCTCAATCTCCTTTCTCTGCACTAATTGCGGTCAATCATAAGCCAGGCGGGTCTGCTCGTCCGCCCAGATCGGTTTAATTATTTTCTGCCATTCCGGTGACTCCCAGGTACCCAATTTCTTATGATTTTCGACATATTTCCGTGGGATCGGGTGGGTGCCAACAACCACTTTCACACCGTAGCGATTTTCAAGAAAGTTTTTAAAAGTATCAATATAGGGGCATGGCGGATAACCGACAACGAGACCGGTAGCAAGATGTATCACCTGAGCACCATTTTTTACCATCTCATCACCGGCATATTCGATATTGCCACCGGGACAACCATCACAACTGGTGTATCCGACAACTTCCAGATCAATATCCCGGCTATATATGCTAAAAGCACCTTCCCGGTTCTTAAGCGCCCTGAAACACTTACCGCCGGCACAACGACGGTAGCGATCACAAATAATTATTCCTATCTTCGTTTTTTCAAGCATACTCACACTTTCCCCCTTTTTACCTGTCACTGACAATATATTCAGATGAAGCTAGCTCAAATCCGGATTAATACTGCCATCCGGCAACATATTATCCGGGTGATACCTTCCGGATTCCTCCATTTCATAGCGAACACACTTCTGCCAGTTGCCAAAACAGTAATCCCGCACCCATTTTTCAGCCAACTTACCGCTTTCAAAAAATCGCTTCATCGGACAAACCGGGTACCATTTACAGACGTTTTTTTCCAATAATCAACTTTCCTTCAAAGCGCCATTTTTATAGGCATCGTAAGCCTCTTTCACCGTCATTCCACCGGCGCCGACAAAGATTTTGACATTACCCTGCGCCAGAACCCGCGCCGCATTTCCGCCCGGGCCATTCCCGGTGATTAATACATCGGGTTTTAATTCAAATAATTTCTGGGCAGTTTGTGGTCCGGCGCCATGGGCTGTTTCCGCTATTGCACGGTTATCAAGGGTCGAAACCTCTTCCGTTTCCTCATTATAAGTGAAAAAATAGTCGGTCCGGCCAAAACGGGGATCAATCTGCGATTCCCATTCCGTTCCCTTGCTGGTAAATACAATTTTCATTATCGTCCCTTTCTTTTTTTTAATTCCTCCGATCACGGAGATTGCAGAAGTCGATTTTTTGCTTACAAAATCAAATATTCACAGAATTTTTAATTTTTTCCCAACTCTGCCGGATTAAATTCTGCAATTTACCATCGCTAAATTCGATAATTGTCCGGCCCTGAGTCATGGCGGCAGTGAAGGTTTCATCGTAGGGCAGTTCCGCCAGTGGTTCAATTTCATTCTCTTGAATAAATTGCCGGATCCGTTGTGTGATTTCAGAATTCAGATCGGCTTTATTGATAATGCAGCCGGCGGGAATCCTAAATTTTTTCACCAACTGATAGACGCGCTCGAGATCATGAAGACCGGAAACCGTGGGCTCCGTCACCAGGACGACGAAATTGGCGCCCGAAAGCGACGAGACCACCGGGCAACCGACACCCGGTGAACCGTCTACCAGCACCAATTCTTTCTGCTTTTCGCCAGCGATGCGTTTGGCTTCGTTTTTCACCTTTGCAACCAGCTTGCCGGAATTTTCAGTGCCGATTCCCAATCTGGCATGAACCATCGTACTACCGGTTTTAATGCTTGAAATGTACCAGTCGCCGACGTTCTGTTCTTCCATCGCAATCGCGTCAACCGGACAAATCCGGGCACAATATCCGCAGCCTTCACAATCCAGCGGCCGGACAATGTGATGACCGTCAATAACCGGAATAGCATCGAAACGGCAAATCTCGGCGCATTTTCCGCACTGAGTACATGCTTCCTGATCTATCTTGGCTATGACACCACTGTAAAAATTCTCGGCAAAATTAAAATCGGGTTCCAGCAGCAGGTGCATGTCCGCGGCATCCACATCACAATCGGCCACTATCACATCACGACCGCCTAAAACGGCGAATGAAGCCGTCAGCGACGTTTTCCCCG
>QNCV01000197.1 GCA_003645845.1 Fidelibacterota bacterium
ATTTTGCTGCGCGCCGGCTTTGAACTCAGTCGGGACACTCTGAACCGGGTCGGACGCATGGCGCTCCTGCTTTCATTCATCCCGGCCGTTTTCGAGGGCTTGATCATCACATTGCTCGGACCACGACTGCTTGGTTTGACGTATATGCAGTCAGCCATTCTCGGCGCTATTCTGAGCGCTGTTTCACCGGCTGTTGTCGTACCGTTGATGATCCGATTCATAGAGAAGCGTATGGGGGCCGCCAAGGGCATTCCCACCCTCGTGTTGGCAGCGTCGTCCATTGATGATGTTTTCGTCATTGTGATCTACAGTGTTTTAATCGGATTCTATACCGGGCAAAAGATCAGTGTGGCATGGAGGTTGGCGGGTATTCCGCTGTCTATCATCACTGGCATTCTGGTCGGATTGGTGTTTGGGATGGTCTTCATTCGGCTGTTCAATCGCTACAACCCGCGTGCTACCAAACGCGTGCTTATAGTGCTGGGAGCTTCGATTCTGCTTGTTCGCATGGAACACATGCTGGAAAATGTCTTTCCCTTTGCGGCGTTGCTGGCCGTCATGGCGATCGGTTTCATCGTGCTGGAGAAACAGGAGCACATGGCGCATGAGATATCAGCCAAGCTCGGCAAGATATGGGTTTTCGCCGAGATTCTTCTGTTTACGATGGTGGGCGCTCAGGTCAACATTCAGGTTGCGTGGCGGGCAGGACTGGCCGGTACGGCGCTGATCTTTTTGGCGCTCATCGCCCGCAGTATCGGAACATATCTCTGTATGCTTGGCAGCGACCTTAATCTGAAAGAACGCCTGTTTGTGGTGGTTTCCTACATTCCGAAAGCCACGGTTCAGGCAGCTATTGGTGGCGCTCCGTTGATTGCCATGAAGGCGGCGGGCATGGACACCGGTCCGGGCGAAGTCATTCTGGCCGTAGCAGTCCTCAGCATTATCTTAACTGCTCCCCTGGGCGCCTGGGCAATCACGCTCGTAGGCGACCGGGTGCTCAAGGTTGCGGCGCCGGAGAAGAACGCGGCAATTGACGCTATTCGTGAGAGTGAGGGCAACTACGATATTCTCGGAGACGGCCCGGAAAGAGCGAAATAATCCGGCTGTGAAAAATAATCGCTGAACATTGAACCTTGCGAAGGTTCTAAACCTTCGCAAGGTTAGTTCGAACCAGGTAAAAACCTGTTGCCATTAATTTTCTGAATCTGTATAATTTTAGCATGCAGGAAATGACTTCCTGGAATGATAAGCGGTGAATGCGGTCTGTGCCGTGCTGTAGATCAGTATATATGACTGACATGAAAATAAATTTGTGAGGTAATTATGACTGAGCAGAGTCTGATTTCGTGGGAAAATTTCATTGCGGTGATCGCGATATTTGCATTCCTGGCGCTGGTTATAGAGCGGTCACTCTACCAGGTTTTTGATTCAAAACTGTGGAAGAAGATCGAAGAGGTGCTGGACACCCAAGCCGGCGGGGACTTCCTGGACCTGAAACCGTGGATCTCGGTGGCTGTGTCGATCGCGGTGGTGTTCCGCCTGAAAATCGACATGGTGTCGATGGTATATAACCGGGCAGAACCGGATTTCCTGACTCTGGTCCTGACCGGGCTGTTCATTGCCGGCGGCAGTACCGGTATCTATAAATTCCTGAAGCGGGCCCGCAAACTCAAAGAGGCCATCAACCAGGCCGAGATTGCTAAACATAAGTGAGATTTGAAAAAAATTCCTGCCATTTTACAATGTTTTAAAGATTATTTACATACCAACTGTAAGCGGTGAATAGAAAACCGTTCTCAGTTCTTTCTCGGTGTATAATCCAGGTAATTATTCAACGGATCGGCGGGACTGGTATTAATTGATATCAGCCAGTCGATCAGCGGCTGGCGATAATTAACCGATGTTTCCTCAGGGATCGGATCGTAGAGGCTGAAATTGTTATTAGTGACGGAGTAGAGATAATCCGTTGTCAAAACACAATAGACGCTGTCATCATATATTGGTGTTCCGTCGGAAAGGTAATATCCGCCTACACTTGTCATACCGCCAATAATATAATACCGGATACAATCCTTCAATTCGTTTCCCGACAGTTCGAGTTTAACAATTGAATTTTCAAAGGGCAGCAATCCGACGATTGTTTCCAGCGAAATGTCCCCGGCGGGAATGTCCTGCCGGATTCCGCCGGAATTGGTTACTGATACATCGGCATCGGGAAATGTATAAAACCATGAATCGGTTACAAGATTGGCCATTTCCACCGATGATTTACTGATTGTTTCGGAACAGTACCCGATAACCTGTGACAGTGTGGTCTGTACCCGGTTTTTCCATTTACTTATAATTTCCAGAATGCTTTGGTCGGGTGTACTGTTTTGATTGGCCTCGATTTTATATGAAAGTATTTCGGCGGTATGATTTTCCCGATCGTATTTGATGTCGACCCGGATGTAATTCTGCATGTAGGCGCCGGATTCTATTAAGAGGACACCGTTCGATTCCTGAAGAACCTTCTCATGACTGTGCCCGCCTCCGATGAGAAGAATACCTTCTGAACTCGCTGTCGCTGAAAGAGCCTGCATTTCATTAGATGTTATATGGCCGATGATGATGAGAACATCGGCGCCTTTATCACGGGCGGAATCAGCGAATATTTCAACCGCTTCCGAATAGGATGTAAACTCATAATCGACCACATGGGCAGGGAATGTTGATATCGGTGTCGATTGGGAGGCCAGTCCGATAATTCCAACGTTTATTCCGTCGATGTCTTTAACCATATATGGTTTGGCAAATGCCGGTATTTTGCCACTGCTTTTCTCCCGTATATTCGCTGCGAGAAGCGGGAAATCCAGCCGTTCAAGATTTTCCATCAATGTATCAACAGTGAAGTCAAATTCGTGGTTGCCGATGGCGGCAGCATCGTATCCCATGGCATTCATCACTTCAATCATGGATTTGCCCTTGTACCAGGTCGAGATTGCCGGTCCGGTCCACATATCGCCGCCGCTTAAAATCAGATAATTATCCGAACCGTCATAATCTTCTCTGGTTTCCCAAAGACCGAACATTCCGGCGGCTCCGTCATAATTGCCATCACCTTCCAGCCAGCCGTGTTCATCATTGGTATATAGAATAGTGATGCTGTTGTTCTGATGATTTGTACCATTTTGATCGGGACATGCAATGAATATGATTAATAGAAAAATAGAAATGCCGACCCCTGCTCTTTTCATCTTTCCCCCGTGGTGTGTTTGATTTAATTAGATATAAGGATTAATGATGAGAAAATCAACAGTCAGCCTGTCATCTGATATTTATTCACTTGAATGTGCTTCAGAAATGTGATCAAAAAGGATACGGAAATTAATGTCACAACTGTGAAGATAATAAGCCCGGCCGGATCGAAATACCCGGTTTTGAGGGCATTTAAAATCACGCCGGCGATGATAGCCAGTCCCATGAAAATCATGAAGATTATCGCGACGGATGCCAGCAAATATCCGTAGAGATTGCGTTTCAGCAGCAGAATTCCGGAAAAAATGGCAAAGGGAACCACAATGCCCAGATCTGCTGCCTGGACGAACAGGGTATGAACTCCGGCAAATTGCTCCGGGATGGCATTCGGGTAAAGCGTGGGCAAGATTTCCTTTAACCACATCAGCATCAGAATACCTGCCACTGAAATATTGAAAATGCCGATATATTTTACCGGAAAACTATCTGAAAAAGCCATTTTCAGCGGCTCTTTTGTCAGGGACGCCAGGATTAGAATAATGGTACAAAGGCTGAGACTGTAGATAATTACATAGCACAGGAAAAGCGGATTATAGGCCCAGCCGAAGGCCCAGAGAAAGTATTGATAGAATATCGCCGCCAACACTCCGATCAGAAACAGGGTGCCGCGCAAGGACTCTTTTAAAAAGAGAATAAATCCAATAATCAACGCAGGAACAGCGATGATTAATCGAACAAAATCCCAGGCGATACCCTCGGCAATCAGGGATTTGGTATTGAATTTATATAAGCCATCCATCTGGATTTCGACATTCTGGTGGCGAAGAGTCTCACGGGGGATATAATTATTATCCGAATAGGTTAGCGTTCCCAGCAGGCTGGTAATCAAAACGAAGACAATAATAATCGGGACAAAAATGATAATTAATTTTCTCATGTATTTCTTCTCAAATATTATTTTTGGGTTTCTGTGGATGTGTTCAGGTCCAGGTCAATATGATAACGACATTTCAGACAGATTTTACCACGGTATATACCGGCATGTTTCGGGAGCAATCGTTTTTGAAAGGCAATAAATTGATTACCTGTGACTATACCGCAATTACGACAGGCAACTGCTACTTCCCGTTGCCGGGACTTTTTATTAAAATATTCCCGGAAAATGACCCCTTTTTCACGGGCAATTTGCTTATCCTCTTCTGAAAAATGAGTAATACCATATAATTTATGATTGACTTGCATAGCCGCCAGTTGCATAGGAGCGCCGCAGCGCCAGCAGGAAACATTCAGAATAAACAGATGCTTTTCAAAGAGCGGGGCATGGCATGAAGGACAGTTTTCCCGGGTACAAAAAAGTACAACCGCAGGATAAATCTGGTCGTATAATTCCAGGGCTTCCAGCGATTCGGCGCTGTTAATATGGAATATCAGAAGCGGAATGTGATGGCGGGTACAATATTCCACGACTTCTTTATCGGGTCGGTGAGTCACCACGATTTCAATAAAGGCGGTGGGATTGTTCTGATCATCCATTAGGCTGATGTCCGGTCGTAAACCGGCGATATTGTTTTCCTGAAGGATTTTTTTGACATTTTCCAGTAAACCGAGACTGTGCATATTGGAACAGGCTTTACATTTCCAGGTGATGCGCATGGGCTGGTTTTGATCCAAAGCCTTTTGCAGCTTTTGATATAAGAGGTGTTTGGCAATAAAGTGCAATACGGTTTCAGGGTTACAATCCGTAGCGGTATAATGGGCAAAGTGATGTCGGATTTTGGCTCCTTTGCGCGCAACTACCGGCGTTTTACAAACCGGACAGACCGCATTGCATTTTAAACCCCGTTCAACAGTTGACACATGCACCAGCCGGCCTTCCTTTTCGGCGTAGGGGATTTTTACCTTATTTTTCTGGGGAGCGGCAAAAAGAGGCTCTGCTTTTTCCAAAACCGGCTCCGCTGTGTTATCTTTTTGAATTTTGGTTGTCATCACATCTGGCCAATGCCGGTTTATAATATAAAGCCCTTCTACAGACTTTCCATGAAATTTATAAAGTGGCCGATGTTTGATA
>QNCV01000198.1 GCA_003645845.1 Fidelibacterota bacterium
AATGATGATAATTGGAGCCTGACTGATTACAATGGGGCGTCCTCATTGAGTGTTGTGACGAAGGATGGAGAATACCGTATTGTAATTAACGACGGAGGCTCCGAGACCTGGAATGTTCAGCTGATTCAGGGCAATATGCCCCTGGTGCAGGGCCGTGAATATCTCTTTGAATTTGACGGCTATGCCGTTGAGAACAGAATTATCGATGCGCGCATAGAGAAAAACGGTTCGCCCTGGAATAACTACAGTAAAACGGCGGCACTCTACCTGACAACTCAGAAAAAGCACTTTTCCTATTCGTTTACTATGGAAGAACCCAGTGACTTTAATGCCCGGGTCAGTTTCAATTGCGGTACCTCCGATGTGGATGTTATTCTCGATAACATCGCTGTATATGAACTTGTGGAAAATGGGGTTGCCGGCCTGGGAGAGTCAGTTTCGGGAGTGTTTATTTTGAACGGTAATTATCCGAATCCCTTTAATCCGGAAACGACGATCAATTTTGAAATGCTGAAAAGGGAGATTGTTTCGGTTTGTATTTATAATATCCGGGGTGAGCTGATTGAGACTCTGATTGATTCCAGAATGCTGACTCCGGGTTGTTACTCCGCTGTTTGGAATGCTGTGAATAGAAGCGCAGGGGTCTATTTATTCAGGGTGCAGACGGAATATGAAATGAAAACCGGCAAAATGATTTTGTTGAAATAGAGAGAAACCCACAACTTGAATTTTCAGGAGGCGATAAAATGAAAAACAGAAAATGGATTTTTGCGGTAGTGGTGTGTTTGGCTCAAAGTCTTCTTTCAGGCAAACCCTTAGAGCAATTTCAATATGTTTCACCGGTGCCGAATTCGACATTAAATTCCCGTGAATCCAACATCATTCTTCGTCAGGGAGACCGGATTGATTCAGGCAGTTTGAAAACCGGTTTAGTCGAAGTCACCGGTTCGCTGGGGGGTAGATATTCCGGCAAACTGGTTCTGTCGGATGATAATAAAACGCTTCAATTCTTTCCGGACAGACCTTATGAACCGAATGAAACAGTTACGGTTCGACTTAGCAGCGGTCTGAGAACACAAACCGGGAAAGAAATATCAGAAACATCTTTTTCGTTTGTGGTGACACCGTTGCAGGAACCTTTTGTCGAGTGGGATGAATCGGTGAAAATTCACAGGATGAATAGGAAAAGTTTGACAAAAACATTGTCGGATACACTTCCGGGGGATTTTCCGAGATTTAGCATTATTAATAATGGCGGCACAGCGTCCGGATATCTTTTCGGCGGCAGTAATTCTTCTGTTGACTCCGTGGGAAATTATTTCATGATCCTTGACAATGAGGGAAATCCGCAGTTCTACAGCAAGGAATTGAGCGCCGGTAATTTACAGTTGACCGGGCAATTTGCATCGGCGTTTCCCCTGGGGCCAAAGCATCAGTATATTTGGTATATCAAAGATCAGACATTCAGTATCATCGATTCTTTTCAAATGGGGAATGGTTACATTGCCGACAATCATGATTTTCAACTTTTGCCTAACGGGCATGCAATAATGCTGGCCTACGATACTCAACCTATAGATATGAGTAAATTGGTGGAAGGCGGACAACCGGATGCCATGGTTACCGGTTCCATCATTCAGGAGTTGGATCTGAACAGAAATGTTGTTTATCAATGGCGCTGCTGGGATCATATTCCGATTACCGATTCATATAAGGATTTAACCAAAAGGAGATTCGATTATATTCATGTAAACTCCATTGAACTCGATAATGACGGTCATATTATTCTATCCTGTCGGGAAACTTCTGAAATTATCAAAATCAGTCGAATTACCGGTGAAACCATCTGGCGGTGGGGCGGTAAAAAAAATCAGTTCACAATATTGAATGATCACGAGGAAAACGCGCCCAGATATTTCAAGTTACAGCATTCCGTGCGGCGTTTACCGAATGGTAACATTATCATGTTTGATAACGGCGCCGATAAAAACGATAATCAGCGTAAATATACCCGGGCTGTTGAGTATGCAATGGATGAAATAAATATGACAGCAACAATGGTCTGGGAGTTCCGACATGATCCCGATATTCTATCGTTGTCCGGAGGAAAAGTTGTTCGCTTTGAAAATGGCAATACTGCCATTAATTGGGGGTCTGCTTCGCGGGAAGGAGGGCCCGCTTATACGGAAGTGAACTCTTCGGGAGAGTTGGTCTATGAAATATCCTTTGCAGAACCGGACGTGAACGGGAATTTTTCCCGTTACTTATGGTATGACCTTGAACCTGTCAGAATCGTAACACATACTGAAGTGATGGATGGAAATACATACGATTTCAGCGAGGGGGATTCTGTTGTTACAGGCGTGTCCGTTAAAATCAACACATATCTTGGCGACGGTTATAATGAATTGACGGTCAAAAGAGAGCCCTATGGACCCTTATACCCTGAATTCGCCGAGCGTGCGCCCATTGTTTTTCCGGTACGCATTACTCTTTCACAATTTGCCATCACCTCTATCAATGCGGATATCATTCTCGATTTAAATGAGTTTGATTTTACCGATCCCGATTCTCTGGTCATTTTCTATCGTGAGTTTCCCGGCAGCGGGCTCTTTCTGCCATTAACTACGGATTATAATCGTGTAACCAAAACGCTCAAGGCCACGATAACAAAATTTGGTGAATATATCGTCACTAAGCCGGATTTCAAATCGGTGGCTTATGCACCGATATTGATAACTCCGGAAGATTCGCTATCAGTGAACTATACTTTGAATCTTGATTTGGTCTGGACCCCGGTGGGATATGTGACAGAGTACCAGGTTCAGGTGGCAATGGACAGTGATTTTACAAATGTGCTGATTGATGAAGAACATTTAAAAACAACCAGATTAACAATTAATTCTCTCCAAAACAATACGGCATATTTCTGGCGGGTTCGATCATTTAACGATGCCGGTGAAAGCCAATGGTCTGAAACGCAGCGATTTTTAACGACATCTCCATTTATATCACTCAATACACCGGACGGTGGCGAGGAGTGGCAGGTGGGACTTTCATACAGGATTCTGTGGAATGATAATATTGCAGAAGATGTTGTGCTTGAATTATTGAAAAATGATCAATCGGCTGCGATTATTGACACCACGGAAAGCTCGGGAATTTATCTCTGGGAAATTGATCCCGGTTTAATGCCCGGCACAGACTACAAAGTGAAAATTTATAATGTGTCCGATACTTTGCTCTTCGATGTCAGCAGTACGTGTTTTACATTAATGGATACAACTGTAGCGATCAATCCGGAACAATCCACCGTAATTGATCATTTTGCGCTCCATCAAAATTACCCGAATCCCTTCAATAACTCTACAATTATCGGTTACCAGATACCCGCGGCTGTGCCGGTGTGCCTGAGTATCTATAATATTCATGGGCAGCTGGTTGACAGGTTTTACAGAAAGGATAACGCTCCCGGCGTCTATTCGCTGGAGTGGAAGGCTGATAATCTATGCAGCGGCGTTTATATTTATCGAATTGAAGCAGGGCAATTCAGCGCCGTACGGAAATGTATATTGGTAAAATAGTTATCGTTGCGAATTGGAGCAATAATCAATAACAAGTAAGAAGAATTTGCCATTTTTAAGGATAATAACCACCCCTCTTAACTGAAATAATTCCAATTAAAAATAGCTGCCGATTACTTGGAATTTATTGAGATGGTTTGTTATTGAGTGGTGATAATACAAAAAGCCGGGTCTCCTGGGGGTGTGAAACCCGGCTTAAACTCCACCGTCGGAAAATGTAGTTGCTAAAGAATATTTAAAAAGTCTTTAACTCTACTTAAAATTCAAGTCTAAAAACACCCGCTGGATTATAAAAAACCGGAGAATTAGATGCAACAATTTTCTCGATGTCCTGCTTTTAATCACTATTTCAAATCGTTAAATTCAGTCTGTAATTATTTCTCGTTATTGACAGGTTGTAAGAGAAGAAATAGTGATAAAAATAACAGATGTAAAAAAAGATAGCATTGCCGAGCAATCAGGTATCCGGAAAAATGATGTTCTGGTCAGCCTGAATAATCACAACATCAACGATTTTCTGGATTATTTATTTTATCAGTCTGAAGAGCATCTTTCGATTGAATTTGAACAATTGCACCAGCGTAAAGAGGTAATTGTTGAAAAATCTTTTGACGAAGATTTGGGGTTAAAATTTCAAGAAATGAGAATCAGATCCTGTTCAAATAATTGCATCTTTTGCTTTATCAGACAGAATCCGCCGAAAATGCGCCGTCAAATATATTTCTGTGACGAGGATTACCGCTATTCATTTCTCTACGGCAATTATATAACCCTGACCGATATAAGTGACGCTGATTTGCGACGGATCAGCGAGCAACGGTTATCGCCGCTCTATATATCCGTGCATGCAACCGATCCGGATGTTCGCAAAGCGATATTTCGTTTTCGCTCTGACGATGATCGCCTGATGGAAAAAATTGATTATCTTGTAAAGAATCGCATTGAATTACATACTCAGGTTGTTTTGGTCCCCGGATTGAATGACGGAGAGGTCCTCGAGAAAACAATACGGGACCTATACCGGTTTAAAAACGGTTTAAAAACGGTGGCAATTGTACCGGTTGGGTTAACAATGCACCGAAAAAGATTACCGGTAATTCAACCGGTTACACCCGATCTTGCCGGGATGTTAATCGAGCAATCACAGCGCTGGGACCGTGATTTGCGGAATAATGAAGGTGATCCCTTCGTTTATCTTGCCGATGAAATTTACCTGTTGGCAAAAGCAGCCATTCCCGAAACAGAACATTACGGACCCTTTTACCAGATAGAAAATGGGGTGGGTTTATGCCGTCAGTTACTTGACTCAATCGGTTCTGTCCGAAAAGCAAACTTGAAAATAACCGGGAAATTCTGCTTTATTACCGGTAAATTGGCAGAACCTTTACTACATGAAAAAATATTACCAAAATTTAACCAACAGAAAAATCTCAATGTTCAACTGGTCCCAATCGAGAATAACTTCTTTGGTACATCGGTGACGGTCTCGGGATTAATAACCGGCAGGGATATTATTGATCAGTTTCCGAAAAATACGGATTATAATTGTATCTTTTTACCACCGAATTGTATTAATGATAATGGTCTTTTGTTGGATGACGTAACACCCGATTAGAGCGCCGAGGCGATTGGCGCGCCGGTGAAAGTTGGTTTTTATGATATGGAAGAAATGGTGAATCCATTTGAAGAATGAACCTGTTGTAGCGATTATCG